>CBFGYQ010000155.1:0-5481 GCA_965652995.1 uncultured bacterium | reverse complement strand
ACAAAAAAGTCATCGTTGTCTTATGTTAGAATCTTCAATGAAGCCCTGTCTTTATTCGTAAAGAAAAACTACAGCGCATCTAAGGCGAGACTATTCTCTTTTTTTATTAATGTAGGTATTATTCTTCGTGCCATCATTACACTCTTGAAAAATGCACTTTCTATTATCAAAATGCCTTTGCTGGATACGTTAATATTGCTGGGTGTGTTCTGGTGCGTAAAGGAGGTTTATCTTTTTGATATAAAGGGCTATACATTAATAAAAACGACCGCGCTATTTATTACCGTCCCAATGTATTTACTATTGTGGGTTGGCAGCATGTACCTCAGCGGTGTTTATGAATTATCTTATAATCCATTACGAGTAATAAGAGGTATGGCTATAGGTACTGTATTAGCAATGGCCTACTATGGGTTACTACAAACAGAATACCGTTATTCCAGAGTGATTATCCTCTCAACAGCAATCTTAGGCACTGTCCTCATGCTTGTTCTTCATCGAGTATTGCACCATTTTAAGATCTTAAAGTTTATTCCCTACAACAGTATAGCGAGGAAAACAATTGTAGCTGCTGAACAAAACAGTTATCAAAAAATTGCAGCATACATGAACCTGACTGCTTACCCATTAGAACTTTTTGGACGTATAGGAATGAGCCATAAAGAAGATAATAATTTAGGCATTCTACAAAATCTTGATTCGATACTTTATCAAGCAGATATCCACGAAGTAATCTATTGTGCAGACGATATGAAATACGAGGAAATCATTAGATCTATGCAGCAATGTGGCAGCGATTATGAATACAAAATCCATCGTCTGGATAGCAGCAGCTTTGTAGGAAGCAACTCAAGACATACGGCAGGAGATATTTATGTTACTTCTGTAAAGTATAATCTATCTCACAGCTATCACATTCGCAACAAACGTTTTTTTGATATAGGCTTTAGTTTATTGTTGTTGCTCGCACTTCCTGTACTCGCTTTTTTTATCAAAAAACCGGGATCATTGTTTACAAATTGTAGTCAAGTATTATCAGGTAAAAGGACATGGGTTGGCTATTCTGTTTATGCTCATCAAACAAAATTGCCTCATATTAAACAATCAATACTTCCATCTCACGCTATCTTAAACAATCATAAACTTGCCAATACAGTACTTGAGAAATTGGATATTACCTATGCTAGAGACTATAATGTTTTCAACGATATTGAACTAATACTTAAGAATTTTAAATTTTTGTCAGGAAAATCAGATAATTATTTTGCAGAAAAATAATCCTGATTATATTTGCAATCCCAAAAACGGGGAATATTCCTCCTTAGCTCAGTTGGTTAGAGCATCTGACTGTTAATCAGAGGGTCGCCCGTTCAAGTCGGGCAGGGGGAGCTTGAAAATCAAAGGGTTGCGTAAATGCAACCCTTTTCTATTTTTCTTTGAAACACTTTTCTTTGATGATTATTGAAGAAAATTCACTTTCTAAAATATTCTTTCTTTACTATTTGATCTCACCCACCATGTCTTCCGGTTTCACCCATTCGTCAAATTCTTCAGGTTTTACATATCCCAGTTTCACAGCCATCTCTTTTAATGTAGTACCTTCTTTATGCGCTGTTTGCGCAATTTCAGCCGCCTTGTAATATCCAATTTTTGTATTTAGTGCTGTTACTAACATCAATGAATTATCAACATGTTTCTTTATATTAGCTTCAATTGGTGCAATTCCTTCAGCACATTTATCATTAAAACTTACACACCCATCACCAATCAGTCTGGCACTGTGTAAGAAATTATAGATCATCATTGGTTTAAAAACATTCAATTCAAAATGACCGGTAGCACCGCCAACATTTATCGCCACATCATTTCCTAATACTTGTGCAGCGATCATAGTAAGTGCTTCGCATTGTGTAGGATTCACTTTCCCCGGCATGATCGAAGACCCTGGTTCATTATCAGGAATAAATAACTCTCCAATACCTGAACGTGGTCCAGAACTTAACATACGGATATCGTTGGCTATTTTCATAAGGCTCACAGCAACGGTCTTCAATGCACCGTGTGCTTCTACAATCGCATCATGTGCAGCAAGACTTTCAAATTTATTCTCTGCAGTAATGAATGGTAAGTCTGTAAGCTCTGCTATTTTCTTTGCCACTTTCTCCGCATATCCTTTTGGCGTATTGATACCCGTGCCAACGGCTGTTCCCCCCAACGCTAATTCGCTAAGATGTGCTAAAGTGTTATTGATCGCTTTCAATCCGTGATCGAGTTGCGATACATAACCGCTCAATTCCTGACCAACCGTAAGTGGTGTAGCATCCATAAAATGTGTGCGACCAATCTTCACCACGTGCATATATTCTTTCGATTTTTTTGCAAGCGTGTCTCGCAGTTTTTTAATACCGGGAATCGTTACATCTATCAGCATTTTGTATGCTGCAATGTGCATCGCTGTGGGGAACGTATCGTTAGAAGACTGCGATTTATTTACATCATCATTAGGATGCACCAATTTTTCTTTGTCTTCCAGTGTTCCTCCGTTCAGTACGTGTGCACGATAAGCAATCACTTCATTACAGTTCATATTGCTCTGTGTTCCCGATCCCGTTTGCCATACCACTAACGGAAATTCATTATCCAACTTACCTTCCAATATCTCATCACATACTTGTCCTATCAGTCTTGTTTTATCATCAGGCAATACGCCTAATTCGTTATTAGTAAGCGCTGCCGCTTTCTTGAGGTAGGCAAATGCTTTGATGATTTCTTTAGGCATTTTATTAATGTCTTGCGCAATTTTAAAATTCTCAATAGAACGTTGTGTTTGTGCACCATAGTAGGCATTTTTAGGCACTTTCACTTCGCCCATGGTGTCTTTTTCAATACGGTAATCCATGCTGTATTTTTTGGTTTTGATTATAAATTTATCCGGCAAATGTATTAAACGTAAAACTGTAAAATTTACGATAGTCTTAGATGCTTGTATGTTCACTAGCCACCTCATAGATCACTTGAAGTAATGTTTCGCCAACAGCTTTGAGTGTGTTTTTATCAATAATGCTCATATTATCTTGATGCGTATGCCAATGTGGTGCAAAACTTTTTTCAGTGTTAGTGTTTAGGTTTATGATGTCTATGGTTGGTATATTGATGAGTTTGTTTACAAACACATGATCATCAGTTATTCCCGGGCCTTGTTCAAAAGGGAAATAAGAAGAATACCCGGCTGTACCAGCTGCCTTCCAAACCCTTTGTTGTACCGCGCTGGCATACTGTGTTGAAAATCCTTCTAATGGAAAACGAGCATTGCGTGCCCCCACCATATCTAATAATATTCCGAAAGATGCTGTATATCCGGGAAGATGAGGATTTCTAGCCCAGTATTGTGTTCCTAATGCATAACTATCATCACCCCATTCTGATTTGCCATAGTCTTCTACATCTGTAAATAAAATGTCCACACCTAGATCCTTCGGCAATGGTTTCGTTTGCATTTGTCTAGCCAGTTCTATTAATACCCCTACCCCACTACCACCATCATCAGCAGCTATTATAGCTTGTTCTTTATTTTCAACATCCATATCTGCCCAAGGTCTGCTATCCCAATGCGCCAACAGCAGTATTCTGTTTGCTGCATTAGGATTTATTGAACCCACAAGATTGATACAAGGCAGCATTTTCCCATCGCCAGTTTTTACTTGCACATTCTGTACATAAACGGTATCACAAAATGAACTTAACTTTTCTTGCATCCACAAAGCACAGTTTTTTTGAGCAGCGGTACCGGGAACTCTAGGCCCGAAACTCACTTGCTTATCAATATAGGCATAGGCTGAATCTGCATTGAAAACAGGTTTGTCAATAACTATCTGCTCAACACTGTCATTAGAATCAGTATCATCATTTGCATTTTCATCTTTACAGGAAGAAATGAGTAGAGCTACACTTAAAAAGAAAAGAATTGGTTTATACATAAAAAAGCCTTGTCATAATTGATTTTTGACAAGGCAAAATAAACTAAACTTTGTTTAGGAAAAATGAAAGATTACCTATTCCGGTTTCAGCTTTGTTTGTGCAGCTTGTTGTACTTCTTTATCACCTTGCTCGCTATTATGTACAAATGCCACCACATTCATATTTTCAGGTTTCCATTTCCCTTTGCCGGCTGGAATTTTGTATATAAGTGTTTTTTCAAAAACTCTTCCCGCCTCTATAGAAGTTAAATCAGTAAGAATAGGGTCTCCAATCATATTTGAAACTATTTCTCTCAACACATGGTTATGTTCATAATGTTCTACTTCATATATCAAACTATCCTGAGCATCATAAATTTTATCTTGGGTGAGCATAATTGTAAGGTTCTGCTTTTTAGACACGGCCGCTGTATAGGCACCTCTAATAGTGATATTATATGCGTCTGTACTCGCATCATAAACAGAACTAACAGTCAAATTCAAGGGCGGTTTTATAGTTATGCGGCCGGCTATTAAAGTTGACCATAAAGTTCTACTATCTGTAAAATAACCTCCACCTTGCAACACTGTGCGATCAAATGCAGCGGCAGGTTTGCTAGGGTCTCCTCCAAAATAGGAATTGAGTAATAGCTCTACAATTTTTAATTGAAAAGTATCTTTTGACTTACCCGCAATTGGCGAAGTGAGGTTTCCCCCATGCTCTCCAACAATTACTAATCTGTCTGGATAAGTTTTTTCTGCATCCTTCAAAACCTTAGTCCCTTCAGGACAATTTGGACATTTTACACCAGTCGCTTCCTCTATCAACACCAATCTATCTTGTGGTGTTTCCACAGCAGCCATATAATTGGTGTCTTTTGCTACAAAAGCATTTGAACTTGTAGATAAAGGAATTTTCTCTGTGCAAGAAAATAATACAACAGCACTTACTGTTATAAATAATAAGTTCTTTTTCATTTTTTACATTCAAAAATTGTGTGTGAATTTACGGATTTCTTATCAGCTAATTTGAAAGCATGTAACTTTACATTGCAAGTCTCGATAAATCATGGAAGAAAGTAAAAGACAACGGCAGGTTTCCAACCTTGTACTGGAAGAATTAAGCAGCATTTTTCAGAAGGAAGGCATTAATGTAATTGACGGGGGGATGGTTTCAATTTCGAAAGTTACCATCACACCGGATTTGCTTGAAGCGCGTGTGTTCCTAAGTCTGTTTCAAATAAAAAATCCTGAAGAATTGATGCAAAGCATCAAAGAGAGAACAAAAGAATTTCGGAATCTTTTAGGTATGCGTGTTCGCAATCAATTGCGCAGAATCCCTGAGCTACAATTTTTTGTAGATGATACACTGGAGTATGTTGATAAGATGGAAACTTTATTCAAACAAATTCGCGAAGAAAGAGAAGGAAAAAATCCAGACAATTAAGATTCCATAGCCTTATATAATATCAAAGCCGCTTTTCAGCGGCTTTTGTACTATTTATATATTTCTCGATGAATGCTC
>CBFGYQ010000154.1:0-5485 GCA_965652995.1 uncultured bacterium | reverse complement strand
ATCACATAAGCGATTGCTGCACAAAAGTTTAGTGTGATGATTTTGAAAGAGTCTCGAATTGTTGTGTACCTTACAATGCCGTGGTACGTTTTAAAAATGTAGAAAAGTATCGTATTGATTATTACAGCACTAGCTAACACAATTGACCAGTTGTCAAAAGAGTTGTAAAAATCAAAGTTGTGCCTTAAGATTCGTGATATAATTATTGCAGCTATTACACAAGATATATCCAAAAAATAGATAAGCCCTCTCGGAAGTGTTTTAATTGGGTCTTTCATGATAGATAATAGGGGTTTGGCTTCAAAGATACTTTGGGATAATGACATAATCAAGTATCTAATTTTTTTTATTTTGTTTGTATTGTCGATTTTATTTTAATTAATTTGTACTTGAGATTATACTATTAATATGAGATTGATTCTTACAGCAGCTTCTTTGCTTTTAGTTATTTGTTCCTATGGGCAAAAATATGAGATAGGTATTAACGGAGGATTAAGTAATACCGCTCGTGTGCGTGAAAGCTTATACCAAGGAGAGAATGGAAAATGGACTTATGCAACTGGTTTAAACTTTCATTTAAATATTAATGAGCATTTGCAAGCTGGGTTAGAAGCTGGAATGACGAGATGGGAACGCTCAACAGCTTGGCCGCTTTATTCTGCCGGCAACCAATTTTTAGGTACTAAAGATGTGAGCTATATTTTAGCCGAACGTGCTTTAACTCTAGCTTTTCGGTTTAACTATGTTGTACCCTTTTATGCACAGTATGAAGACTTTATCAAGTCTAGTCTTTATTTTGGACTTACTGCCGGTGGGGTGGCAACTGGTAGTGAAGGAAAGATTGAATATTCTAGAGCAAATCCTAACACACCCTCTGAGTATGCTTATGTTTCTAAGTTTCAGTATCAAAGTGGTTGGGGTACATTGTTAGGAGTGCAAGTGGGTTACACTTATTATTTCTCTAGTGCTTTCGGTTTAAATTTAGAATTTGCTCCTAAAATGGCTTGGGTAAAAACAGCTGATTCAAAATACGCTTACGCGAATGATACTTATAACATCCTTTATTTCCCAACAACCATTGGGCTTCGCGTTAGGTTCGGGGAGATCAATTACTAGTTCAAAGAGGATTATTTCGTTACAATTCTAAACGGTCATTTACTTGATGCTCTCATTGCATTAGTTTTGCAGGTATGAGCAACAGATTAGCACAACTTAAATCGCTTTTATCCAATCGTATTTTAATCATTGACGGTGCCATGGGTACCATGATTCAAAAGCATAAGCTTGAGGAGAAAGACTATCGTGGTGAACGCTTTAAAGATTATGCTTTGGATCTGAAAGGGAATAATGATCTCTTGTGTCTTACTCAGCCTGAAATTATCAAGAATATTCACAAAGAATACTTAGCTGCTGGTGCTAATATCATTGAGACCAATACCTTCAATGCGCAAGCTGTGTCTTTGGAAGATTACAAAATGCAGGCTCTTTCATGCGAAATAAATTTATCCGCTGCAAAACTGGCGCAGCAAGCTGTTACAGAATTTGCCAACGAAACCGGCGCAAACAAAGAAGAACTTTTTGTTGCTGGAGCGATCGGGCCTATGAATAAAACGCTTTCTCTTTCACCAGACGTAAACAATCCCGGCTATCGTGCTGTGACTTTTGATGAAGTTGCCGATGCTTATTATGAACAAATAGAAGCTTTAGTTGAGGGTGGTGTTGATATTCTTTTAGTAGAAACTATTTTTGATACACTCAATGCAAAGGCTGCAATTTTTGCCATAAAGAAATATTTCAATACACATAAAATGGAGCTTCCAGTGATGATTTCCGGCACGATTACAGATGCTTCCGGTCGTACACTTAGCGGACAAACATTGGAAGCATTTTACATTTCTATAATGCATATCAATCCGGTTAGTATTGGCTTGAATTGCGCTCTGGGCGCGCAACAGATGCGTCCACACATCGAAGAACTTTCGCAAATTGCAGCATGTTTTGTAAGTGCATATCCAAATGCAGGGCTTCCGAATGCGATGGGGGAATATGACGAAACACCAGAAGAAATGGCTGCTATAGTTGGCGAATTTGCAAAAGAAGGCTGGATAAATCTTATGGGTGGTTGTTGTGGAACAACTCCGCAGCATATTCAAGCAATTAAAACAGAAATGGAAAAGTTTGCCCCACGCGAATTACCGATTATAGAAATGGTGTGATTCTTCACATTAAATTCATTTCTTATTAATATTCAGCTTACAATTTTTTCTTGAATTTGTATAACCAAATTAGGATTATACATGCCCAAGAGAGAAGTGGATATTGTGGTGGTTTCGGACATTCACCTAGGTACTTATGGCTGTCACGCGCACGAATTTCTTCAGTATCTAAAAAGCATTCAACCGGGAATGCTCATTTTAAATGGAGACATTATTGATATTTGGGCTTTTTCAAAAAGATATTTTCCACCTACACACATCGCTGTTCTAAAGCACATTATGGGGCTCGTCGCAACGAATGTTCCTGTATATTATCTTCCGGGAAATCATGATGAGACCATTCGAAAGTTTATCGATTTTCAACTCGGCTCTTTAAAAATTACCAATAAACTTTCTCTAAAAATCGGTGGTGAAAATGTTTGGATCTTTCACGGCGATGTTTTTGACGTAGCAATGAAGCATAGTAAGTGGTTGGCAAAACTTGGGGGAAAGGGTTACGATATCCTAATCCTTCTAAACAGATTTGTAAACTTTTTCTCGGAAAAACTAGGACGGGGAAAGGTTTCCTTTTCTAAGAAAATAAAAACCGGTGTAAAAACTGCTGTGAAGTTTATTGGAGATTTTGAAAAGACTGTTTGTGATATAGCAGCTGATAATGATTATCCGTTTGTCATTTGTGGACATATTCATCAACCTTGCATAAAAAATATTGTGGCAAAAAACGGAACAGTTACATACATGAATTCGGGTGATTGGATAGAAAACCTTACGTCATTAGAGTATCACAATAATCAATGGAAAATCTATAAATACGCCGATGACTTTCTCGCGCAATCCATCGCCATTGAAAAAGGTGCTAATTTGAAAGAAAACTCTAAACAATTGATGGACAACCTGTTACAAGAATTTAAGGTTGGTGTGATAAACGGTTAGTTCATCTTAAAAGGTGCGATTAGCGGAAATTCGGGAATGGTGATAGTGAGTGTTTTTCGAGTTGATAGGTCTATCATTTCGTAGTGCCCAAACATTTTCCCAATGTCGCTTCTTAGGTTTGCAGCAGACACATACTGATAGGTTTTGCTTGGTTCAATGATCGGTTGTTCGCCGACAACGCCTTCTCCCTCCACAATTCTTTTTTGTCCGCTACTTTCTGATATTATCCATTTTCTTCTAAGCAATCGTACAGGATTCGTAGACTGATTCTCTATTGTTATTCTGTAAGCAAATAAATACTCTGAATTAATAGGATTGGAGTGATCTGACTGGTAAAAAGTTTCTACCGAAACTCTTACTCCGTCTGTTATTTGCTGTACCATATGAGAAATGAGCGTTAAAGGTAAATATTGTTCAATTAATACCTAATCTTTTTCCGTTATGATTGTATTAATTGCGTCTTGGATAAGATCAGATTCGTAGCCTTTTTGTTGTAAGTATTTATATGCTTTCGACTTCTTCGTGTAAATATTTTTCTCAGATAGTAATGAATGCCATTTTTTCTCTAGTAGTTTTTTTAAAGTGGTAGCATATTTTTCTGGGTCAATTTCCTTTAGTGCCGATTTTATACAATAATCTGAGATTTTGTTAAGTCGAAGAGAATGAACAATTTTAATCCTACCCCAATGTTTCACGTGAAACTTTCCACGAGCAATCGCTTTTGCATAGCGTTCCTCATTCAAAAGATCCTTTTCAATCAGCTCTGATATTAGCTCCTCCAGTTCCTCTCCTCTACAGCCAATTTCTATAAGTTTATAACGAACTTCTTGCTGACAACGCTCCTGATAATTACAATAGTGGTAAATCGCCGACCTATAATCCATACTACCTACCCATAAACACCATTAAGATCTGAACATCGCTTGGGTTTACTCCACTAATTCTACTCGCTTGCCCAAGTGTTCGAGGCTTTATTTTTGTCAGTTTCTGTCGCGCTTCCGTAGAAAGGGCATTTAACTTCTCATAATTAAATGATTCTGGGATAATATGCTCCTCTAGATTAGCCATTTTCTTCACGACCTCTTTCTCCTTTTCTATGTAAATGTTATATTTAATCTGAATTTCAGCTTGTTCCAATTCAAGATCGTTTATTTCTTTAAGTTTTTCTCCTAAAACAGAACTATTGGTCAGCATTTCATTTAAATTAACTCCGGGGCGGAGTAAGAGTTTTGAAGCTTTTACTTTCTCATTTAATATTGGAATATTTTTTTCCCCCAAGTATTCATTCATTTCTTGAGGAAAAACAGCTGTTTCGTGTAGAATTTCTTTTGTTTTTTCAATCTTCTTTTGCTTCTTTTTGCATAGTGAATATCTCTCCTCTGTCGCTAATCCAATCTGATAACCAAGCTCTGTAAGTCTAAGGTCAGCATTATCTTGTCTTAATAAAGTTCTGTATTCTGCCCGACTAGTAAACATTCTATACGGTTCATCTGTTCCTTTATTAATAAGATCGTCTATTAAAACTCCGATATATGCATCGCTTCTTTTCAAAACTACATTTTCAAGTTCATTCGCATTTCTATGTGCATTAATTCCTGCCATAAGCCCTTGACAAGCAGCTTCTTCGTAGCCGGTAGTTCCGTTTATTTGTCCGGCAAAGAACAAGTTCTTAATAGACTTAGTCTCTAATGTGAACTTCAGTTGTGTTGGCGGAAAATAATCGTATTCAATAGCATAGCCGGGACGAAAAAATTTACAGTGCTCAAACCCTGGAACCATTTTAAGTGCTTTGTATTGTATTTCTTCAGGCAAAGACGTGCTAAAACCATTTACGTAAATTTCCACTGTATTCCAGCCTTCTGGTTCAACGAACAATTGGTGTCGTTCTTTATCTGCAAAGCGATTTATCTTGTCTTCTATACTAGGACAATATCTAGGTCCACTTCCTTTAATACGTCCTTGGTACATAGGAGATTGTTCAAAACCAGTTCTTAAAACGTCATGAACAGCATCACTTGTATATGTAATCCAGCAATTTCGTTGCTCTTTAGAAGTTATCTTTCTAATAGGTAAATAAGAGAAACCCACTATTTCCTCATCACCATTTTGTACTTCCATCTTAGAGTAATCAAGAGATCTCCCATCAATTCTAGGTGGTGTTCCTGTTTTTAATCTATCGCTTTCAAAGCCTAACTCAACCAACTGCTCGGTTATTCCAGTCGCACCTTTTTCACCCATTCTACCGCCACCAAACTGCTTCTCTCCAATATGTATGACGCCATTTAAAAATGTTCCATTTGTCAATACAACTGTCTTGGCTCTTATCTCTTGCCCCA
>CBFGYQ010000153.1:0-5487 GCA_965652995.1 uncultured bacterium | reverse complement strand
ATTCAGCAAGCTATCAATTTTGCTATCGTAGAAGGCTATTCGCGTTATCCGGTTTATACCACTTCGTTGGATGATATCATTGGTGTGATCTACACAAAAGATTTGATGCGCACGATGGTTGCAACTCGCAAACCAGAAACTTTGCAATCGCTTATTCGTAAAACGTACTTCATTTCTGAAAGTAAAAAGATCAAGGAGCTTTTGAAAGAATTTCAATTGAAACGTATACAGATGGCTGTGGTGACGAATGAAATTGGAGAAGTATCGGGCATTGTAAGTATGGAAGATATTTTGGAAGAATTGGTAGGTGAGATACAAGATGAATACGATAATGAAAAACCGTATGTAGAGAAGATAGGCACCGGAAAATTTTTAGTGAGTGCGCACCGCAAACTTTCTGACATTAATAAATATTTGCCTTATCGTTTGGATGAGGGTGAAGAATATGAAACGCTTTCGGGATTGATTTCTTTTCTGCATCCTGATGAACTGCAAGAAGGCGATAAAGTGGTGGTAGAAGAATACGAAGTAACCATCAAAAAAATGTACCGCAACTCTGCGGAAACAGTGGAGCTGGAAGTGATACAGGATGAGGGTGGGGAGTGAGGTTTAAAGATTAAGAATTTGACATAATCTTTAAATAGTATTTGCTACAATAATATCACTTGCTTGATAGTTATTAACCACATTTCATTTTAGTTCACTATTTTCTATTTCTTTTATTGATTTACCATCCTTGTTTTTCCAAACATTTCGTCCATTCACTGAATACCCTAATATTACTGCTGCAGCAGCAGAAACGCTATTAAAAAGATAATTCCTTGAGAACAATAACTGGTTGTTCGAATTATACTCTATTATTTTTTCTTCAATTAATGTGTCTCTTAGCGTTCCATATCCATAATTCTTAGTTGGATTACTTGATACTCTTGATCCTCGTAATACTACTATGCCTTCGTTTGTTTGAATTGAAGACGCTTCTATTCCACTGACATTTAGAAATAATTCCAATTCTTCAATAGTATCATTTATTATATTGTCTTCTACGTTCTTAATCAATGAAGTCTCAACCTCGGGTAAATTTTTTATCGATATTGGATTTTCTAGAAACTTGTGTCCAAGAGTTCCTGTTAAGATTTTAATGTTTAATAAAAATTCTTCCATTGTGTCTCTGTCAGGCAAGGGAAGTGAGTTTAAACTGGGGTAATTCCCATTCTTAAGTCCGTATCTTTTTGTTTGACTTGCAATTTCAATCAAACGACTTTCCAAATATTTGATGTGTGACTTCGTCAAATTATCATCTTTGCTAGTAAAGACGATAACTTCATTCCAAAAGTCTTTTTGAAAATCATGATTTTTTAACCTGTCCCAAACATTTTCTGCTTCTCCAATATAAACTATTTGCTTGCCAGTTGTTTCCTCGTAACCTATTAGGAAATAGACACCTTGTGTATTAATTTCTGTCGGGAAATGTTTGTTGAGTTCAGCAATTTTAGTTCGCGGACAAGAGAGTGATTGAATGGTTTGGTTAACTAATTCTGCAAACTTAATTCCCGTTACGCTTCCTTCTTTCAAATATATCCTTATACTTTTCCCAAGTGTCATATTGTTCATATTTACCACTGCCAAATATAGAAGTAATTGCTTTTGTTTAATAAAAAATGATTGCAAAAACAATTTTCTATAGGAAGGTGGTCGACAAAGTTTGACAGTGCCATCTTTCATCGTAAATATGTTTATCGAAACTACACTAAAGCTCCATCCTCCGTCCAATATTCACCTGCCCCAAAAATGTTTCATCGTGTGAGATAGCAATCAGCGTTCCCTGATGTTCGTTTATGGCTGCCGTCAGTATCTCTACATTTTGAATGTCTAAGTTGTTGGTGGGTTCATCCAAAATAATCATGTCAGGCGACTGGTTGCTGATTGTAAGGCAACAAAGCAATAAGCGCATTCTTTCACCACCACTCAATGCGCTGCAAGATTTATCCCAATCTGCTTTCGTAAACAAAAACCGGTTCAATCGGATTTTGATCTCATGCTCTTGCAAAGCCGAAGTGTTGAATTGTTGAGCTTGTTCGTAAACACTTTTGGTGTTATCAATAAGCGAGTAATCCTGATCAATATAAACCGACTTGTTATCTGCTCTGTAAGTGGTTCCTGTTTGCGGTTCAAGGTCTCCCAAAATTATTTTTATCAACGTCGTTTTACCCGAACCATTTTGTCCACTCAATGCAATTCGTTCACCGCTTGTAATTTGAAAACTCAAGTTGTCTTTCCAAAGCGGTTGTGTGCTGTAAGCATAGTTGATATCAATGGCTTTGAATAAAATTTTGCCTTTGCGTAATGCCGAATTATCAAATCCAAATTTCATTTTGTCAAGGTCAGGCATTGTAGCGCGCAAGTCTTGAAGTTCTTGTGAAATGTCGCTGATCTTTTCTGCATGTACACCCTTTAGTTTCGATGTGCTGTTCTCGGCGTTATTCCTCAGCGTGTTCATCATGATCTTTGCAGCACCTGCTTTTTCTTGTTTCGCTTTTCCTCGACTGTCCAATTTCTGCTGGCGCTCCAATGTTTCGCGTTCTTTTTCTTTTGCTTTTCGTAGTGCTTTTTCTTTGCTTTGAATATCTTGGTTTAGTGCGTTAGTTTCAATTTGTTTTTGCTCTTTGTAAAAATCATAGTTGCCACCATACGTTTTAATTCCGTGCTTGGTCAATTCATAAACGGTGTCTAACAGGTTCAATAATTTCCTGTCATGGCTTACAACCATTAAACTGTTTTTTGTAGTATGAATGAAATCATACAAAAGCTGCCTTCCCGAAATATCAAGATGATTACTAGGCTCGTCCAACAAAATCAATTCGGGTTGATGAATGAAAATACCTGCGAGAAAGATTTTTGTTTTTTGTCCACCGCTTAGAGTTTCCATTTTTTGCGACAAGCTCAAATCAGATAAGCCCCAATGTAAAAGCGCATCAGCACAACGCTCTTCAATCGTCCAGTCATCTGCAAGTAAGTTATAATTTTCTTCACTCACGTCTCCGCTCAAAATCATTTTTAAGGCACGTAATTTATCATC
The DNA here is from genome assembly GCA_965652995.1 of uncultured bacterium. Classification (GTDB taxonomy): domain Bacteria; phylum Bacteroidota; class Bacteroidia; order Chitinophagales; family Chitinophagaceae; genus JAFIGV01. The sequence goes on along the minus strand of CBFGYQ010000153.1, from coordinate 2,408 downwards.
AATATTCAGTGCTTCAGCAATAGTTAAGTGATTGTATTGCCCGAAAACCTGCGGGATATAATAGGGTAGAGTAGAGGAGATCAGTTGCCCACCGGAAGCAAGTAATTCTCCGGCAATAATTTTTAGTAACGTAGATTTTCCGGTTCCGTTATTGCCGATCAAAGCAATTTTTTCATGATTGTTTACTGTAAGATTAAGCTCGCTAAACAGTAAATCTTTATTGGCATGTGAATAGGAAATGTTCTGTAAAGTCAACATAATTTCTTTCTTTAAAGGATTAAACAATGCAACAACCCATTGTGGTTATCGTTCTAGTTTGTCTGAAAGAAATTATATTCTACATTTCGTTTGTGGTGAATTATTGAGTTGGCAAAACTATGATTTTTTTATGAAGGTGATTGGTTGAAGTTAAACAGTACACAAACAAGTAAAGCGAAACTAAGTTCCGCTTTACGATTTTTTCATAGCAAAAATATGTTTACCTGATACCCGGTAAAGGTGGTATGGGTATAGGAATATCCACTTTTCTTGCAGGGAATGAACGCGCATTATCATTAAAATTTAGTTGAGGCAATGAGGTCAATGGCAACGGTAATAATTGCATTCTTGCACCACCTAAATCTACTCCTGATAAAAACGAAGGTAATTTTGGTGTAAAGATCCAATCGTTATTTCCCCAATAAACATACCCGTTACGACGAGGGTCGAAGTAGGTGTAATAATCCGGAAAATAGACATGCTGTTTTGCTCTGTAGCCATGTGCAGGAGCCCAAGGTGGCGGTCCACCGCCACGTCTTACAGCCGTATTTTTGCGATGCTGTTTTTTGGAAGATTTGTTCCAGTTTTTAGAGTTATTTTTTCCGTTGTTGCCTTTCCCTTTTCCCTTTCCTTGTGCATCAGCGTTGTAAGGAAACACGAAAGCAAACATTAGAGCGGCTAAAATCAGATAATGTTTCATGGCTTTTGATTTAATATAAGTGTATTGAAAACACCATGCCAAAACAGCCTTAAGAAATTTACAAAATGTATTTTTGGAGCTTTAGGATAAAAACCTAACAAGATACATGGTTCACACTATTACCATTTCCATATTGCCGATACAGGCTGCCAATGAGATAGACATTTCAAAAGCTATCAGCGAAGAACTTTCTATCTCGCCAAAAAGAATCACAGGTTATAAAATTCTTAAACGTTCTATTGATGCCAGAAGCAAGTTGACGAAAATCATTTTGCAATGTCAAGTGTTTGTTGATGAAAGAGTTGAAGAAGCAACGCCTTTTGATCCTGAATGGAAAGAGGTGACCAACGCAAAATCTGTTCATATCATCGGTGCCGGTCCGGCGGGTTTGTTTGCAGCCATGCGATTGATTTCTCTAGGTTATAAACCTGTACTATTCGAAAGAGGTAAAGATGTAAGGACCCGTCGTAGAGATTTGGCGGCAATGAATAAAGAAGGAATTGTAAATCCTGAATCAAATTATTGTTTTGGTGAAGGCGGTGCTGGGACTTATAGCGATGGAAAGCTTTATACACGTTCTACCAAACGTGGTGATGTACAGCGAATCTTAAAACTGTTTGTGCATTTCGGAGCTGAAGAGAATATTGTCTATGATGCGCATCCACATATTGGTACCAACAAACTTCCGAAGATCATCACAGCGATGCGAGAGCAAATAATTGCTTGTGGTGGTGAGGTTCATTTCAATAAAAAGCTTACGGATATTTTGTTGGATGGTGATAAGATAAAAGGAATTGTTGTGAATGGAAATGAAAAAATAGATTGTGATAAACTCGTCCTAGCAACCGGACATTCTGCAAGAGATATTTTTGAATTGCTTGATAGAAAGAATATAGAAATAGAAGCAAAGCCTTTTGCATTGGGCGTTCGCATAGAGCATCCGCAAGAGTTGATTGACAGCATTCAATACAAATGTGCTACACGAAGCGAGTATTTACCGCCGGCAAGTTATTCATTGGTGGCGCAAGAATTTGGTAGGGGCGTGTTTTCTTTTTGTATGTGTCCGGGGGGGATCATTGCTCCTGCGGCGACCTCTCCAAATGAAATTGTTGTAAATGGTTGGAGTCCATCGAAAAGAAATAATCCTTTTGCTAACTCTGGAACTGTTGTAGCCGTGAATGAATTGGATTTTGCTAAGTATGGTTTCAAAGGAAATCTTGCGGCTATGAAGTACCAGCAAATGGTGGAACAAAGATCATTTGAATTTGGTGGTGGAAAGTTAGTCGCTCCGGCGCAGCGCATGGTGGATTTTGCGAACAGAAGAACTTCATCAACACTTCCCGATTGTTCTTATTTACCTGGTGTGAAATCTGTTTCATTACACAATGTATTACCTCAAGAAATCAGTAAAGCATTGCAACAAGCAGTACAAGATTTTGGTAAAAAGATG
>CBFGYQ010000152.1:0-5506 GCA_965652995.1 uncultured bacterium | reverse complement strand
GGGTGGTGTAGTCCGTAACGATTATCAGAAATAACGGCATCAAGTTTTCGATTTGCTACTATTTCTTTCAGCCAATCATTTTCGTATTTAATAGTTTTTAGAAGCCGTGGTAGTTGCGTTAATAAGTTGATGATAAATGCTGCACCCTTTTTAGAGTAGGTCACATTGTAGCCATCTATACTTACAGTTTCTATATTGGGGAATGTTTTCGTTATATAGTCACGTTGCCAATCATTTCCTGCAAACAGTACATTGTGCCCTTGCTGTAATATGTGTTTTATAAGTGTGGCAGATCGGGTGGTATGACCAAGTCCCCAATCTAATGGAGCAATTAATATAGTTTTATGAGCGTTATTATTCAGGAATCTGTAATTTTAGATGAAAGCAAATGTAGCAGATTTATGAAGCGTATTAAGATGAACAAACTATTAATTCTTGCTGCGATCAGTGCAAGTATAGTGTTTCAAAGTTGTGCGGCTGGCAAGGGTTGTGGTTGTGGGAACGATATTAATAAGAATTACAGAACACCTAAAAGATATCCATAAAAACGAAATGACTATGTGGGGTAGAACACACCGGATATGGAAACAACACACACAGCAAGTATTAGCTGTGGAGGAAATAGACGCTCAATTTTTAGTCGCATTTTTGGTTTACATAAAACAACAAAGACTAGATTGTGATGTGGCGGAGATTCTAGATTTACAACGATATAAAAGAATATGCAAGCCTAAGAAAGTAAAGGTAATGATGAAAGAAAGGTGTGATGAACCATTCGTTTTTATTTCATGTAGAAATTAGCAAACCACCTCCTTCACCAACGTACAAAAAAATAATATTGCTGCTAACAAAAATCACGTTTTTGTCGTCATTATAATTTGATATATTTATAAACTAAATTTTCGGATTTATTTTAAGCTATCAGATTTATGATGATAAATTTTACTAAAGGATTTATTTCTACTATATTACTTACTGTGCTTGCTATTAACATAGCTAATGCACAGAATGCTAATCAATATAGTTTTGCAGCCAACAGTGGCACTTTTACAAGTATTCTAGGACAAACAGGTTCGGTTCCTATTCCCACAATACATGGTGACGACCAGACCAGTACGGGATTGATTCCTTTTGGATTTACATTCAACTATTGTGGTGTCAATTATACAGGTTTTAGAGTATGCTCCAATGGTTGGGTGTCGTTTACCAATCCTATTTCAACTACTACATCTTCTAACGGTACTACCGATCTTCAAATAATAAAGCCAGCCTTGATGCCTTTATGGGATGATTTGTCGGGTGCATCCAACTTTAATGCAACGGGTCTTTTTCAAACATCAGGTACAGCACCTAACAGAGTCTTTACTTTTGAATGTAACAACTGGGCATGGAATAATTCGGCATCTTCTGCGGTTATTTCTTTTCAAATAAAACTATATGAAACCAGTAATGAAATAGAATTTATTTACCGTCCTGAGTCTGGATCTGTTAATACGCCGGCTGATGCAACTATCGGCATTTGTGATGGTAATGTTCCTGCAACATTTTTAACGCTGGACAACGCAAGTGCTAGTCCTACGGCATCTTCAACAACTTTTACTACTACTATAGGTACTCGCCCTGCAAATGGACAAGTTTATCGCTTTACACCACCACCCCCTTGTGCAGGCGCACCACCTGTAGCATTGATATCTCCTTCAGGGCCAATAAGTATTTGTACAGGCGCAATAATAGCTCTTACAGGCACTTTAGCACCTGCGGCAACTGGGGTTACTTACCAATGGGAAGAATCTACTACCGGTGCTGCACCCTGGCAACCTATAGCAGGAGCAACTACTGCAAATGGTTCTTTTACTCCTAGTACTCCAACTATTTATTATCGGTTAGTTACAACTTGTACTGCTAGTGGACAAACCACTACAAGCGCAGCGGTACAAATAAATACAGCACCGCCAATCTATACGAGTGTTCCTTATTTTCAAGGGTTTGAAACATGGACGAACTATTGCGATAATAAAGATGTACCCGCCGGAATAACGACTAACTGGCAAGGTACGCCGGCTACAACAGATAGTGCATGGAGAAGAGATGATGAAGGAAATACTGCAAATTGGAGCACTCAATGGGGAGCGTATTTCCCTGCGTCCTACGAAGGTAACCATAGCGCACGCTTTTCAAGTACATCTGTTAGCAACACTTCCTTTACAGGTGATATATCAGGACATTTAGATTTGTATCTGGACTGTAGTGGGCAAACAGGAGATAAAGAGGCTTATTTTTATTTTATAAATCCAAGTTTTGGTTGGGAGAGTTATGATAGTTTAAGGATATCAGTATCTACTAATGGAGGAGCGACTTTTAATCATGTAGCCGTATTTGATTCGGCAGATAACTGGAAACAAGTATCAGTTCCTATCTCTTCCAATACTGCACAAACTGTTCTTCGCTTTTCCGGATATGTGAGTCCTTTTCTGGATTTTTCTGACTTGGGTATTGATAGTTTATACATCGCAGCACCATGTACAGGCGCACCAAATGCAGGACTAATACCTGCTGTTACTAGTATGTGTCCCGGTAAACCTTTTGTGCTGTCTCCCAATGGTGTGTCAATGGCTGGAAACCTTACCTTCCAATGGCAGGAAAGCCTCAATGGAGGAACAACATGGACAGATGTTGCAGGGGCAACCTCTAAAACATTTACCACTCCATCTTTATATGATACTGTTTCTTACCGCATGGTTGTGACTTGCGCAGGTAGTTTGCTAACAGATACTACAAACGAAATTGTTTTAGAAATAGCAACACCATTATACGCTACGGTGCCTTTCCTTGAAAGCTTTGAAAACTGGGTAGATAATTGTGATACGGTAGATGCACCCTCATTCAATTGGGTCAATGCACCATCCACAGGAGATCAAAGCTGGAGAAGAGAAGATCAAGGATCTACAACGTGGAATTTTGTATTTGGAGACTACACACCGGCATCGAAACATTTGAGTCATTCTGCAAGGTTTCACTCTAGCGCACAAACCAACACAGGCAATTTGGATTTATTTATTGACTGTAGTGGTGCCGGAACGAAAGAGTTACAGTTTTATTACATCAATCCTACAAGCTTTTCAGATTCGTTGCGCATATTTTTATCAATAAATAATGGAGCAAGTTTTACACAATTGGCAGCATTCCCTGATGCGCTTAATTGGACATTTACTCAAATTCCCATAAACAGTACTTCTGCACAAACTGTTATTCGTTTTCAAGGACAGGGAGATTGGGGGATGGATGATTTGGGTATAGATTTGGTACAAGTGGTGCCACCTTGTTCAGGAGCTCCTGTTGCGGGAACAGTAGATTCTGTAAAAGTTTGCTCAGGTCAAAATTTTGATCTTTCCCTTACAGGTACATCTGCATCCGGTGGATTGATTTATACATGGCAAGAATCTCCGGATAATATTAATTGGACAAATATTGTTAACGGGAATACTGCGATAGTTACTACCTCAACTACTACGCCTACTTACTATCGCGCAATCGTTACCTGTAGTAATTCAGGACTGTCAGATACGTCTAATTCCCAATTTTTGGATATAGCACCATTTTATCTATGCTATTGTCCTAATAAAGCAGACAATGGTTTTGGGGAAGATGTAGGAAATGTAACGATTAACAGGATCAACCCAACACAGCAGGTTCTAAATAATGGCATTGCATCTCCTTTGACCAGTAATGCTACTTCTGTTAACACTTATACAGATTTTACGGGAGTGCCTGCGGCGAATATTTATAAGGGCGAAAGCTATAATTATTCAATAACTGTAATTACTGATGATGTGGTGTTATTCAATAATGCAGCTGTTTCAATTTACATTGACATGGATCGAGATGGTGTCTACGACCCATTCACAGAAAGAGTACTACAGGGTAACGCAAATTTTGCAACACAGATATTCAATAACAATTTCACAATTCCGACAACCGCACAGAGTGGTATTACAGGTATGAGGGTGATACTCAATTCAGGTTTTGGGTTTACCGATCCTTGTTATCAAATGTTCAATATACCTTTCGGAGAAGTAGAAGATTATTTAATAAACATAGATTATCCGATTTGCACTGGCCCATTGAATGCAGGAGTAACAGAAATTTCAGATACAGTTCTTTGTGAAAATGAGCCATTCATCGTTTTTGATACCAGTCATGAAAAGCTACAAAGCAGCACAACATGGATCTGGCAATCATCTCCAGATAATGCGACTTGGACGGATATGGTTGGCACTGATGATATGGATACACTTTTCTTAAGTGCACCTAACGCAAGCGTCTATTACCGTCTCAAGATGATTTGTATTGCAACCAGTGATGAGACCTACTCAAGTGAAGTTTTCTTGAGAGTTACACCTGCCTATTTCTGCTACTGTAAGAGTTATGCAGATGGAGGAAGTAATGATCTGTCTGATAATGGGGCATTCGCAATAGGTTCGTTTATCGTTAATGGCGGTGGCCCACATTTATCAAACTTAGCAGCGATTCAATCTCGTACAGTTAACGATAATTTGGTAACACTTTATCGTGATAGCACGTATCAAGTTTCAGCATATCACATTATAAAAGATGCAAATCATCAAGATGCAAAAGTCACTCTGTTCATCGACTATGATAACAATTTCGTTTACGACATACCAATAGAAAGAGTATGGACTTCATCCAGCTCATCCAGTAATGCATTTATGAATACAAGCATTACGATACCGAATACAGCGGTTAAGAATATGAAAACAGGTATGAGGTTAGTAATTAATAATGATACAAATCCCAATACACCATCAGATGAGGCTTGTGGTACCTACACTTCCGGAGAAACAGAAGATTATGTAGTGATGATCAGAGATAAAAATGATCCTCCACCTACGGGTGTAGAAGAGATGGGCAAGAAGTTGAATGTATGGATCTATCCGAACCCAACAGACGGGTTGTTTACCTTAAAAATACCAACGTTAAACGCTCACAAACTGTCTATTATAGTTTCGAACTTATTGGGACAGGAAGTGTTTAAAAGAGAATACAAAACGGAGGCTGGTAAAGAGTTTGAAAAACAGATAGATATCAATGGTGTTTTAAGCGGAGTTTATATAATTGAGATAAAGACAGACAAAGAAAGAATTAGCAGAAAGCTCATCAGAAAATAATCCCTGCAAATAGTCTTAAAAATTCTAATAAATAACCGGAATCCATTTAATAAATTTATGATTTCTAAAAATACTTGAGGCTGTTTAATAAATTACTAAGAGAGAAGCCGAAAACTTGTTTTAAGAGTCGGCATATTATATTTTAAAAATATGAAGATGAAACCTTTACAATCATTCAGAAGTTGTCTATCTGTAATTGTTTTTTTGCTAGCCTTAGGGTTAAGCCCAAATGCCAAAGCACAGACTTACACATTTACGAACTGTACTGCCACAGGCCGATTGGGGCCTACACAGGCGCAAGTAACAAGTGCATATAGTAG
>CBFGYQ010000151.1:0-5512 GCA_965652995.1 uncultured bacterium | reverse complement strand
GTTTTGGCCATTTTTACACGACCTAATGAAAATAAAGGGAGCATAAGCGTTGAAGAAGGTTGGATAAATGCAGTAAATGCCATTGGAGATGGTTATTGGGATTGTAATTATGATGAGGGGACAGTAGTTGTATATGAAAAATGGAAACAGTTATTTGGCTATGAAAACACAGAGTTAAGTACTTCTTTTGAAATGCTTGATTCTCTAATACATCCTGATGACCTTCCTATTCTTCAAAAAGATTTTCAGGATTATGTAGATGGAAAGACAGATCATTTTTACAATGAACACAGGAAGCTGTGCAAAGATGGAACCTACAAATGGATATTAAGCAGAGGATATTTATTATCTAGAAAAGAAGATGGAAGTCCGAGGCGCATGATTGGAACTGATATTGATATCTCTCTTCTAAAGAATGCACAAGAAATGCTTCGCGTAAGTCGTGAGACATTTTCTAATGCCTTCAATTATTCTGGAATAGGCATGTCATTAAGCACTATTACCGGTAAGTGGATAGACGTGAATCATGCATTACTCAAAATGTTGGGGTATTCCAGAGAAGAGTTTCTTGCGAAAAGTTATCGCGACCTTGCGCATCATGAAGACGGTAACAAAGAAAGGAAGTTTGTGATAAGAATGCTAAAAGGGGAGATAGAAAGCTATAGTACAGAAAAGAGATACATTGCCAAAAATGGGAAGATAGTTTGGACGATATTGAATGTTTGCCTTGTGAGAAATGAAGATCAATCACCTAAATTTTTTATTGCGCAAATCACAGACATCAGTTACCAGAAAGAACTAATTGAGCAGTTGAATGAAAAGACAATGAGTTTGCAGAGCACATCGGAAGCCTTGCAGAAAAAAATAATGCAGTTGGAAGACGTGAATAATATGGTAGCGCACAATCTACGCGGTCCATCAGGTAACATACAAGCACTTATTGAAGGTTATCTGGAATATCCTGAAAGTTTTCCTTTGGAAGAAACGTTGCAACATATAAGGGAAAGCAGCATAGTCTTGCGTGATAGTCTTAGCACATTAATGGAGCTCACACAAATACGATTGAATAAAGGAGTCTTGTACGAAGAATGTTCTATTGAGGAAAAAGTGGAAGACATCAAAAAACAACTCGCCAATCTTTTACAGCAGACAAATGCAACAATAGAATTACAACTGCAAGTAGAATCTATTAACTATCCAAGTGCTTATATGGAAAGCTTGTTGTACAATCTAATAAGCAATGCATTAAAATATTCTAAGCCAAACGAATCTTGTCATATTCTTATTGCTACACGAAAGGAAGGTGAAAATGTAATATTGAGTGTAAAAGATAACGGCTTGGGAATAGACCTTACTAAATACAAGGATAAATTGTTTAAGATCAATCAAACCTTTCACAAAGGTGTTGACAGCAAAGGGTTAGGATTATATCTTACCAAAGCACAAATAGAAACACTAGGTGGAAATATTGACGTGAAAAGCGAAGTGAATAATGGCACTGAATTTATCGTAACAATTGCTAACTCACAGTCGATGTGGTAGACTTATTATATAGTTTACTTTTAATGATGCCGGCTTTATGCAGCATGTGAACTATTGAAACTCGAAGCACACCACGCCCATATTTCATACTTCTGGAAAAGTTGATGCTGGAAGCTTCTTCAAAATATTTAGTAGGGCATGTCACTTCTCCTATCTCATAGCCGTTCATGAAAATTTGTGAGATCATTTCATTGTCAAAAATAAAATCGTCACTATTGTGCGTAAAGTCTATTGAGCGGATCACTTCTGCTGTAAAGGCTCTATAACCCGTATGATATTCACTGAGTTTCTCTCCAATTAAGATGTTTTCAAACAGCGTTAAGAAGCGATTGAAAACGTATTTGTACATAGGCATTCCACCACGCAAAGCACCACCACCTAATATTCTCGAACCAAAACAAACAGGGTAAACATCATACGCTAAAACTCCCGCCATCGCATGTATCAACTTGGGAGTGTACTGATAATCTGGATGCAACATCACTACAATATCAGCACCAAGCTCCAATGCTTTTGCATAACAGCTTTTTTGATTGCCACCATAGCCTTTGTTTACTTCATGAACCACGATATGATGTACGCCTAGTTTTTTTGCTACATCCACTGTGTCATCCGGACTTTTATCATCAACCAACACCAGTTCATCTACTATATCCATCGGTACTTCTGCAAGTGTACGTTCTAAAGTAAGTGCTGCCTTATACGCAGGCATTACTACGACTATTTTCTTTCCATTCAGCATGAGTTGGTAAAAGTATCAATTCAAAAGTTATTTTTTACACTTAGCATGATAGCTGCTATTAAACATTCGTTGCCTACCCGTCCAGTCAAGTGGGTGTTGCATTCTTCATCGATATTTCACTATGAAACAGCAATTACTTATCAATTTGCAACTTTATAATCAAGGCCATCAGGTTTCATGCTTGTAACAATGAGATTGCTACTAGCTTTTCCTAGCAAGGTGTCATTCATGTCCAACACTGTACATTCTACATGAATTATTTTCTTTCCAGCACGTATCACTTTAGCTATAGACTTCAGTCTGTCGCCTTGTTTTATGGCATACAGAAAATCTACATTCAGGTTTAAAGAGGTGTAATGATTTTCAGTCCCTAAGCTTACAACCGCCCAGCCAATTGTTTCGTCCATTACCAAAGCCATCATCCCTCCATGAATATTGCCATAAGGATTGGTCATATCATGTTTTACAATCAACGATATTTCAGCAAGTCCTTTTTCTATTTTATCAAGTGTAAATTCCATCCAGTTGCCGGCGGGAGATCTACTGTCTTCTATTTTCTTACCTAGATATTGTTGTTGTATGAAATTTAGTATCTCGCTTCTGGGAATATCTTGTTTTAATTCACTCATTTTGTTGTTGTTGTCTTTTGTTGTGTTCAGTTGGAGTAATTTTCTATTCTTCTTCTCTGTACTATCCTATAACCAAATTCCAAAAACCGAAGACTTCTGAAAGATTAGTGTTAAGAAAGAAAGGTCAAATTCTATAGTTCATTGCAAAGCCCAAAAGTAACCAACCAAGCACAATGAGTGGAGCAGGAATTTTGGTAAAAAATAAAATACAAAAGGTGATAATAACTACCACTACACTAAGCCATTCAAAAGGTACAGCTTGGAATAATACGGCACCCGAGGCAAGTATTATCCCCACAATAGCAGCATTGATGCCTTCCAACGCACGATAAATAATGACGTGTTGTTTTAAGTTTTGATAAAGTGGAAAAAGAAAAAATAATAATAATGTACTCGGTAGAAAGACTGCAATTGTAGCAGTAAGACAGCCAATGATCTGCCAGCCACTCCCAAACGAACTCATGAGCATGCCACCCACAAAACTGCATATTGAAAACACCGGACCCGGAACAGCTTGTACCATTCCGTATCCTGTCAGGAGTTCTACAGAAGAAAGTAATGGTTCTTGCTGGAAATATAATGGACGATTTACAAATTGATAAAGAATCATCGGCAGCAATGCCTGTCCACCACCAAATACAATGGTACCGAAGCGATAAAAATTTTCGAAAATATTGAACACACGTCGATGCTCCCATTGCTGTGCACGAGCTACTTCAGAAAAGATCCCTGCAAGAATGAATATCAAAATAAATAACCAAAGATTTACCCATTTTATGGGTTTGGGATTGGCCAAATTTTTAGGAATACGTTTACTGCTGAAATTGCTTATAAAACCGGCAACTAATAATATTATCGGGAAGATCCAAGGCGAGCGTATAAAATAAGTAGCAACTGCGGCTCCAATCATAATTGATATGGTTGCCGGATGCTTTACACTTGTTTTCATCAATTTTGCGGCTGCATATGCTATAAACCCAACAGACATAGGTTGTACATACATAAAGAGATTATTCTGGATATCTCTTGCGTTGATAAACAACAGTAGAAAAGAGAATGCACCCATAATAGTGATCGCCGGTAAGATCCAAAGTAGTAAAGTAGCAACTGCTAAAGGAATGCCTCCACGCTTCATAGCAATAAGTACTACAGTTTGTGTAGATGAGGGTCCCGGAAGCATTTGGCAGAAAGCGTTGTATTCAATCAGCTCCTCCTCCGTTACATCACGTCTTTTTTGAACAAAAGTTTTCATCATCATCCCTAGATGGCCCTGTGGACCACCAAAAGCTGTACAGGCATACATGAAGACTGCTTTCAGAAACGGTATGTGTCGCAAAAACATGAACGTGTAGAAATGCTCGGAAAAATAATCACAAAAATGGTTAAATCATATTCTTTCAATAACAAGCAATGTTTATTATCTTGCACCGCAAATCTCCCTCCTTTATGAAAGGTCTAGTATTGAATGCTTTTTACGATTCTATACAATATAACGTTGGTTGGATAATATCCTATGTGTTCATTATTCTCATGCTTATAGAGCTCATCTATGTAATGTCGAAGTATCTTTTGCCTCGCAAACGCAAAAATTAAAACTTGTCTTTAAGTTCAAGCGATATAGCCTCTATACGAACAGATTATCGCAAAGCTGCGCTCGACGAGACTGTGGTAGGAAATGACCCAATCGTATTTTTTAAACAATGGTTTGGGGAAGCAAATGCTGCAAAGATCGAAGAAGTGAATGCAATGACATTGGCAACGTGCAGCAATGACGGTAAACTTCATGCTCGGATTGTATTGTTGAAAGGCGTAGAGGATAATAGTTTTTTGTTTTTTACTAATTACAAAAGTGCTAAAGGAAATGAGCTTGCTGCTAACAACAATGCAGCTCTCGTCTTTTTCTGGAAAGAACTAGAGCGTCAAGTACGGGTGGAAGGTATTGTCGAAAAGCTTTCAGATACTGAGAGTACTTTATATTTCAATTCGCGACCGGAAGGTAGTAAGCTAGGCGCATGGGCTAGCCCTCAAAGTAAAGTTATTGAAGACCGTAATGTACTAGAGGAAAACTATAAGAAATACGAAGCACAGTATCAGCAGAACATTCCCCGCCCACCGCATTGGGGCGGATACAAATTGTTGCCCAACAAAATTGAGTTTTGGCAGGGCAGAAGCAATAGAATGCACGATAGAGTAGTATTTATTGCTGAAAATAATGGCTGGCTAAAACACCGTCTAGCACCTTAAGTACTCTTCTTTAATTATTTATTCTCAAGCAATTTGTTTTGCTACAGCGGATAACAAATCGTTAGTACCATCCTTCGTTTTATTTATTGAATTTTTCTGTCTAACAAATCAAGTTATGAACATCAATGTAGATAAACTGTTGATAACGTTTTATTATTTGTTAGCAAAACTAGAATATTAACCATTTAGCCTTATTTTGCAGTGCCTTAAACTGTGCATAAAAAAATAGGTGTTAGGAAATAAATGTGGGAAAGTTTTTTGAAGGGTAAGCCTTAATTGAATTTGAATTGGTTTTCGGCAACTACTAACCACAACTTTAAACAACAACTCTATGCGCAGAATTACTTATATTCTT
>CBFGYQ010000150.1:0-5601 GCA_965652995.1 uncultured bacterium | reverse complement strand
CCATCAAACCTGCTACTGTAGCGGTATCTGCGACTTCAACATAACTGACATTTTCACTTTTTTCTTTTGGTAATTTCTCACATACAATCACTGATGCACCTTGAGCAATTGCTTTTTCAATAAACTCATGACCATCAACACCTGTTCCTTTAATAGCAATAAAAACACAACCGGCAGCCACTTTACGACTGTCAATGCAAAGCGCATTCACCTCCGCAAGCTCGTTACCGATGATTTGTTTCACCGATACTTCTGCTAATATGTTTTTTAATGTTGTCATTGTTCTATCCTAAAACCAATGTTATTCTTTGTCCTTTATTTACTCTTGTTCCCGGTTCTACTGATTGTCCTTGTATCAATCCACGACCTACTATCGTCACTTTCATTCCTTCATTCTCTAACAAATACACCGCATCTTTCAAACCCAAACCTTTTACATCAGGCACTGTACCGAATGAAATATTTTCTTTAACGACGTAAACATTATTATTGCTGTCCACACTCAATCTTGCTAAAACACTCTTACTCGCATTCGGAATCACAGGCAATCCTAACGATTTCATCAGTTTGTTATAAGCATCAGCTGTAGCAGCATGTCTCGTCACCAAATTATTATTACCAGTTCTTGCCAAGCTATCTAGCGGACCATTCCACATGCCCATGCCATTGGCAAAAATTTTATCTGCTACCATTCGAAATACAGGTGCAGCAAGCGTTCCACCATAGTAAGCACTGGAGTGAGGTTTTGTTCTAATTACTACACATACCGTATATCTTGGAGCTTCCGAAGGAAAATAACCAACGAAAGAACCTTGATATACACCGGCAGAATATGGAATTCCTTTGTCTGCTACTTGCGATGTTCCGGTCTTCCCGGAAATGTTATAAAATGGCGACGCAATACTTTTTGCAGTACCTGTAACAGCTACCTCTCTCGCACATGCTTGAAGTTGTTTTATTGCATCTGCATCGGCAATTTGCTCTTCTAAAACAGTTGGCTTAAACACCTCTACTTCTTTTCCATATTCCTTGATAGCACTTATCAAATATGGCTTCATCATCTTTCCATTATTCGCCACAGCATTGTACAACATGCAAGTATGCAAAGGCGTAATCATGATACCATAACCCGTAGCCATCCACGGAAGTGTTGTAGAACGCCAATCTCTTTCTCCGGGCTCTATCATAAATGGACGCATCTCACCTGCTAAGTCTATTCCTGTTTTAGAGTTGAGGTGCAAGTCTTTCAAATGTTTTACAAACTTCTTCGGGTTTTGCGCATAATGCTCATACGCTAATGACCCCATAGCAACATTGGAAGATTGTGCGAAAGCTTTGCGAATAGGCATTGTACCAAGACCGTGATGAGAATCATGCATCACGCGATCATGAAATCTTCGCTGTCCTCCATAGCAATTCACATTGTCTTCCACATTGATAAGTTTGTCTTTCAAGAGAGCTGTGAGCGTTGCCAACTTAAATGTTGACCCAGGCTCTGCACGCGTCATGGCGTAGTTATAATCTTCCCAGTAACTTCCATCTTTTTGGCGACCAAGATTCACCATTGCACGAATCTTTCCGGTTGCTACTTCCATCACGACCGCCGTACCATACAGACATTCATATTGCTTCAATACACTTAACAAGGCATGCTCTGCCACTTCCTGAATGCTGATGTCAATTGTTGTTACAATATCTTTACCATTTACAGGATCTGTTTCTGAACCTTCCAACGGCATCCATACACCACCGGTCGCTTTACGCTCCATACGCGAACCGTTATCACCGCTCAAAATAGAATCACATGTTGCTTCCAAACCGATCGTTCTTGCATTCTCACGATACAAGCCAATGGTACGATAGGCAAGCATTCCGTAAGGATTGATGCGTTTTGTTTTGCTTTCTACAATAAGTCCACCACGTCTTTGTCCTTTATTGAAAATGGGAAACGTTCTTACATTTTGATAATCGTAGTAGGGAATATTTTTCTTGAGTAAATAATATTTTAAACCTTTTTTATAACCCGACACCAACTCTTTTCTATATTCAGCCACAGATGCATCTTGAAATGTTTGTGACATATTTTTTGCCAACTCATCTACATGAGTATAAAATGTGTCTTTATTTATCACCGAAAAATCTACACGTAGATCAAACTGGGGAATGGTAGAACATAACAACTCACCGCGTTCCGTATAGATGTTACCACGCTCAGCAGGCAACTCGGTATTGCGCGTGAGCATCTGCTGCGCCATGTATCGCAACTTCGGCCCATCCTTCACTTGCACCATTGCCGCTTTGAAAATGATCGCACAGCCAAAAACGCAGATACAGGTAAATGCTACGTAAACACGAAATCGTATGTCTTTTTTAATATTCAATTCGTTACGATCTTTTTGGCAGTGTCAATTTCTATTTTGTAAGCGGGTAACAACATGGGCTTCATTCCTATCACCGATGAATTGCGAATAATTTCAGTTTCCATTCCCGCGTTCATGAGTTGCGACTTGATATCCATATACTTCCAACGCAATTCTTTCAAAACCAGATTTTGTTTGTTCAGTTCTCTTTGAGTTTCTATCGTTCTTTGATTGTTGGTGATGTAGATGACTGCTAATAAAACAAGGAATGCAAGAAACGGCACATTACTCACTATGCCTTTGTACGACAACCTATCCAAAAACGCACGCCAGTCGCTACGCACACGATCTTGTGGAAGCTGCACTTCTTCTTGCTCTTGTTGTTCTATGTTTTCTTGCTCTTGCATTTATAATTTCTCCGCTATTCGCAATCGTGCGCTTCTGGCACGAGGATTATTTTTTAATTCTTCTTCTGTGGGTTCAATGGGTTTATTGTTGATGGCTTTCATTTTCCAATCGCTCATTTCATTTCCAAAGAGATCTGTTTGCCGTTCTTCCCAATCTCCTTTTTTAATGAACTGTTTTACGATACGATCTTCCAACGAATGAAAGGTGATGATACTTAGCCTTCCTCCTGATTTCAAACATTGTTCACTTTGCTTCAATAGATCTTTCAACGCACCAAACTCATCATTCACTTCTATCCGCAATGCTTGAAACACCTGTGCGAAATATTTATTCGGCAAACCTTTCATCACAGGCGTTATCATTGCTTTGAAGGCTTCAATACTACTTAATCCACCTTTCGACCTGTTCATCACAATATGCTTTGCCAACTGTTTCGCATTCCTCACTTCACCGTTTTGCTCAAACATTTTATGCAGTTGCAACTCGTTATAATCTTTCAAAACAGTTTCTGACGTTACATTTATTCTTCTATCCATCCTCATATCCAACGCCCCTTCAAACCTTATAGAAAAACCACGTTCTGCCGTATCAAACTGAAAAGAACTAACGCCGAGGTCCGCTAAAATGCCGTCTACTTGCGGCTCACGATGCAGTTTTAGGAACTGCTTCATGTAGCGGAAGTTTTCATTAACAGCGATCAATCGTTCATCATCCGGTTTATTTCTCCACGCATCTTTATCTTGATCAAAAGCGATTAACTTTCCATTTTTACCCAATCTTTTTAAGACCTCACGGCTATGTCCGCCGCCACCAAACGTTGCATCCACATACACTCCACCCTCTTTTATATTTAGCCCGTCCACTGCTTCTTGCAGCATTACGGACGTGTGGTAAAACTCCGGCCTATCCATTCGTCAGCGAATCAAAAGGGTTGATGAAATCGCCACCAAAAACCTCTGAAGCCAGATCCGTGAAGTTTACCGCTTTGCTTTGTATGTAATTGTGATAGGTGTCTTTATCCCACAGTTCCATTTTGCTGCCTTGGGAAGAAAAAACGATGTCTTTTTTGATCTGCGCAAATTCCTGTAATGGTTTTGGTAGCAACAATCTTCCTGCACTGTCCGCATCTATTTGCGTAGCACCATTCAGAAACAATCTTTTGAAATCGCGCACTTTGGGGTTGAAATCATTGAGGCGGTTGATCTTTTCTGCCAACACACTCCAACTGCTAAGGGGATATAAGGAAAGACAATTTTCAAACCCCCGATTAATGACAAAACTCTCCGGCGAGCCATCCGGCAACTGCTTACGAAAGCCGGCAGGCAGGGAAAACCTGCCTTTGGCATCGAGCGTCACTTCATATTCACCGAGAAAATTTGTCATTTGTGAGAAAAAAGGAATATTAACAATCCTTCACAAAATAACACATTCTCCCACATTTCTCCACTATGTATTTATACGCAATTTATCCACAATAGAAGAACAGTCTAAGGTATTGATATTTATTGATTTGACAGGGAAATACACCTAGATGTTCATAACGAGGTGTGGATAAGTGTTGATAAGGGATTACTATACCATATTTTAGCAATTCCTCACATCTTATCTAGGGGACTGATGATGTTTTCAAGGGTTTTAGTGGCTACATGTGTGTAACGCATCGTGGTTTTTACATCATTATGCCCTAGCAATTCTTTGATGAAAGTGACATCGGTACCATACTCTAATAAATGGGTTGCATAACTATGACGCAAACTATGAATACCTACCGGCTTTTTGATCTTAGCCTTTTGCATAGCTGTTTTAAAGACATGCTGCACTGTCCTTATTGCAAACTGACCTCCATTTTCCCCTTCAAACAAATAAACCTTGGGTTTGAATGAGTGATAGTAAGTTTTCAAAGTGGGCAATGTGGTTTTCGGAAGATTGACATAACGGTCTTTTTTGCCTTTTGCATTTGCTACCAACACTTGCATACGACCGGTATCTATATCTTGTAAACGTAGATTTACAATTTCGCTCACACGCAAGCCCATTCCGTAACACAATTGCAGCATGAGTTTATGTTTCGGATTTGTAGTGACATCAAATAGCTTTTGTATATCTCGCGTACTAAAAACCTTAGGAAGTGCGCTTGGCTTTTTAGGACGGGGGATGTCAAAAAAGAATTTTTCCCGATGCAGCACTTGCTCAAAATAAAACTTTACTGCATTCATACGGCTATGGATCAGGTTTTCGCTGAGTTTTAACTCGTTGATACAATAGAAAAAATAACTGCGTAACCGCTCTGCATCCAAACTATCCACAGCACAATTTTTTAAAATATGTAATAGTTGGCAAAATTCATTGGTGTATGTGCGAATAGTTGATTCGCTGTAGGCACGAAGCTTTAGTGTTTCTATATATCGCTTTACTGCTGCATGATTTATAGGGTGAATATTTTTGAGCAGGTCGGCAGTTTTATCTTTTGGTGGCAGTTGTAATAGTTGGCGGTAATGACTTGTATCAGGCAAAAACCATTTCTTTTGCGAAAATGACCATCTGGCTTTGGGGAATTTCGACTTGAGCCGCACGATCAATTCTTTGTCGTAGGCAAAAGAAATCCATATCACTTGTTTCTGATGATGCTTCCCTTCAAAAATTTCCACTTTGACCACTTGTGACATGCTTTGCGTATTTTGTATTGCTAAGATACCTTTTAAGAAAATAAAATACAAAACGCGCAATAACGTATTCTGTATTTTTATCGTCCTAAATCGTTGTAACAAATGATATTAGGGAAAATCAATAATAGGGTATTAAAATTTTGAGAGTTGCGTATATTTGAGAGTTA
>CBFGYQ010000149.1:0-5603 GCA_965652995.1 uncultured bacterium | reverse complement strand
GCCGATACACGAAACACATGTGTATCTACAGCCATGTTCGGTTGTTGGTGAATGACGGATGTGATCACATTAGCGGTTTTCCTACCAACACCTGGAAGCTTTACAAGATCTTCTACATTATCCGGCACTTCATGTTCAAAATCTTCCACCACCATTTTTGCCATCCCTAGCAGATGCCTCGTCTTGTTATTCGCAAAACTTATAGAACGAATAATTGGTTCTACATCCTCGAATGCAGCCTGCGCCAATGTTTCTACCGTAGGAAAATGTTCAAATAATTTAGGCGTTACTATGTTCACTCGCTTGTCGGTGCATTGTGCAGATAAGATAACTGCCACTAACAGTTCATAAGGATTATTGTATTGAAGTTCTGTTTCCGGGTCAGGCATGTGTTGCTGAAACCATGACAGGACAAACTCGTATCGTTGTTTTTTGGTCATTGGTTGATAAAACTACTACATCAATCCTTCATCTTTAAAACTAAAAAACAATGTATCCGCAATGATCAAATGGTCTAATAAACTTATGTCCATAAGTATAGCTGCATCACGAAGTTTATGAGTTAATTTCTTATCTGCTTCGCTAGGACTTAGATTTCCTGACGGATGATTATGTGCTATAATTATTTGATTGGCATTGTGCAGCAATGCTTGTTTTAGAATGATTCTTGGATCTGCAACTGTTCCCGTAAACCCTCCTGTACTGATAATCTCGTGTTTAATGAGTTTGTTTGAATTATTGAGGAATAGTACGCAAAACACCTCATAAGCAAGATCGCGAAGCAGAGGAATAATAATATCAGCTGCTTCCCTGCTACTAGTGATGATATCTCGTTGCAATGCCCCGTTTATTTGCCTTCTTCTACCCAACTCCAAAGCCGCTGCAATCGTTATAGCTCTAGCTTCGCCAATACCTTTTGTTTGTTGCAGTTCTTTGATGGATAATCTACCAAGTTCATGAAGATTATTATGTGCTTGTTGCAAAATATCTCTCGCAAGATCAATAGCAGAACGTTCCTTTGTACCACTCGAAATTAGTATTGCCAACAATTCAGCATCACTCAATGTAGAAGCTCCTTTGTGCATTAGTTTTTCGCGTGGTTGCTCGTCTTCTTTGCGATGCTTGAGGCTTATATAATTTTTTTCTTGCACTCTTTACAAGGTACTATTATTACAACTCATTGCAAATAATTATTCTCTTATAAATCCAGTTTCAAGCACTAGCTTTATCTTAGCAACTCAAAAGATTTTGCATTGCCAAGCGACTGTACATACATTCCTTACCAAGACACTCATAGCTTCTCAAAATTAGTTATTGATTACTTGGCTGATAACGAAAAGCTGAAATCATTTTTTGAATTTTCAGCTGATGAAACTGGGTTACAAAAAGCAATTGAGCAACGAAAAAAAATTCCTGTTGATAGAAGTTTATTAGCAACTGTATTAAGTAAACAATATGCAGATTTAGAGATTTCAGAGTTTACAAAAAAGAACATCGCAAGCCTGAAATATGAAAATACTTTTACCATTTGTACGGCACATCAACCGAATCTTTTAACCGGCTATCTTTATTTCATTTATAAGATTTTACACGCTATAAAACTTTCACAAGAGCTTTCGAAAGCCCATCCTGATAAACATTTCGTGCCGGTCTATTACATGGGAAGCGAAGACAATGACTTGGATGAGTTAGGAACTTTTCGTTACAATGGTGAAAAATATCGTTGGGATGCAAATGGACAAACCGGTGCTGTAGGTAGGATGCACACGAAAAGCTTGAAACCTTTACTCAACGATTTATTTAAAAAAATAGGACCGCCTGGAGAATATGCAGCGCAATTAAAAGAATTGTTGACAAAGGTGTACTTAGAACACGATACGATTGCTAAAGCCACACAATATTTGGTGAATGAATTGTTTGGGAAATATGGCTTAGTTGTTTTAGATCCTGATGATACAGACTTGAAAAAAAGCTTTATTGATGTGATGAAAGACGATTTGCTCAACCATCATGCAGAGAAAATTGTTGCAAAGCAAATTGATAAACTTTCAGAAAACTATAAGTCGCAAGCGCATCCAAGAGCTATCAATTTATTTTATCTCAAAGATCAATTGCGGGAACGAATAGAAAAAGACGGCGACTCGTGGAAGGTTTTGAATAGTGCTATTGTTTTTAGCAAAGAAGATCTATTAAAGGAATTAGAAAATTATCCTGAAAGATTCAGTCCAAACGTAGTGCTGCGCGGACTTTTTCAAGAAAGCATTTTACCGAATGTAGCTTTTATAGGAGGAGGTGCGGAAGTAGCGTATTGGTTGCAATTGAAAACTGTTTTTGAACATTATAAAGTTTTTTATCCGGTCATTTTATTAAGACAATCTGCTCTTTGGATAACAAAAAAAGCTAACGAGCGAATCAAGGAGTTGCATTTATCGATACGCGATATTTTTTTACCTAAAGAAGAATTGCTGAAAACATATTTTCAAAAACAAGCAAAAGGTGAACTGAATATTGACGAACAAACGAATGAGTTGGAAGTGATTTTACAAGCCTTGAAAGAAAAGGCAAAAACTGTGGATGATACTTTAGAATACTCGGCAGAAGCTGTTTTAAAAAAAATAAACTACCAGCTTGATATATTGCAAAAGAAGATGTTGCGTGCAGAAAAGAAAAAGAATGCGGTCGTAGTTGCACGTCTTGAAAAACTGAAAGATGATTTGTTTCCAAATGGCAGTTTGCAGGAACGCATCGAAAACTTTATTGAGTATTTTCTTCTTTACGGTGATAGTTATTTTGATACACTTCTAAAAGAAATAAATCCTTTACAAAACGAATTTTTAGTTTTAGAAGAACTCAGATAAAACAAACTAATATGCTGTTTTATTTGCATTTACCTCTAAATTTGCATCAACCTGACTATTATGAAAAAGTTCGCCGTTATTTTATCCATCATTTTTGTAACACCTGTAATGCTTTGGGCTCAAGGGCATAGCAAGTTTGGTTTGGATATTGGTGCAAAACTGGGAGCTAATTTCAATAAAGTAGAAGGGGATTATTGGGATAATGGTTACAAAGCCAATTTGATGGCGGGAGCTTACATCGCGTTAAACGCCGGAAGGTGGGGTGTACAAATAGAACCTCTATTTACACAATCTACATTTTCAACAGGAACAGGTTTTAGTGGTTTGTATAAAGATTTTTATCAAGCAGGAAAGGATTCAGTTGTAAATGGCACTTTTAGAGTGAATTATTGGAATGTTCCTGTGATGCTGAATCTAAAAATTTTTGGTAGAGTTTGGTTACAAGTAGGCCCGCAATTTAGCGGCACTTTGTCTGTGAAAGATAAGGACAAATTGATGTCTGACGCCGAAACATTTTTTAAGAACAGTATGGTATCAGCAGTGGGTGGACTTTGGATCAACCTTCCGGCAAACCTAACCATTAGCGGACGTTATGTAATGGGCTTTAATAATATCAATAATAACTCTAACTATATCCAAAACGCCAAAAGCGTAGAAGATAATTGGAAACAAAAGATGTTGCAAATTGGTATTGGTTACACCTTTTTTTAAAAACAGTTTATATTTGCCTCGATGAAAAACAATACAAAAAATCTGATGTTGGCAGTCGCTCTAATAGCATTTGCCGTTATCTCTCGCATCATTTGCAATGAAATGCATTGGTTCAATCTAGCACCTATTACGGCTGTTGGTTTGTTTGCAGGTAGCGTGATAAAAGATAAAAAGTACGCTTTCTTATTTGCTATTTTAGGGCAGTTTGGTGGCGATCTTTATTTACAGTTTTTCACCAATACACAAGGTTTTTATGGTGTAGATCAGATCTTTGTATATGCCGGACTTATCATGGTTACTGCTTTAGGTTTCTTTATGGGACAGCCAAAAGCATTGAAAGTATTGGGCTTTTCGGTAAGTGCCGCGGTTTTATTCTTCATCATCAGCAATTTCGGTGTTTGGGTTGCAATAGAAACCGGCAAAACTGATCTATTTGGTTACGGAACAGGGCTTACAGGTTTGACCGCTACTTTTTTAGCCGCTATACCTTTTTTTAAAAATACATTGATAAGTACAGTTGCAGGAAGTGTGGTATTGTTTGGCTTCTATCAATTATTACAAACAAGCTTTGCTACAAAAACAAATACGATAAACGCTTAATCTTCTTTTAAAAACATTATTCAAAGCGCGCTTAAAAAGTGCGCTTTTTTTATCGAATGACGAAACAGCAAAAAATAAAAGTTTGCTTGAAGCCTGATTCTTTTCTCGCCTTCATAGCTGCAAGAAAGCTGAGAGTTTTGTCCGTTGCTATTGTTTTTGGACGTACTATTCATCTCCACAATGTATCTGCTCAGAAATTTCTAGCTGATAAACGTTGGGTTTTACATGAGTTGAAGCATGTAGAGCAATATGAGCGTTTAGGTTTTGTAAAGTTCATTTATACCTATTTAAGGGAATCTATAAAGAATGGTTATTATAATAATGGTCTTGAAATAGAAGCTAGAAATGCGGAACAAGAAGACTACTTACTGGAAAAATATGAAGTAGTAGATCATTGTAAAACACTTCATTAGCATACACATGACTATTTTATTATTTAACCATTACCTTTGCAGCAATTTTTAAAAATCAATCCCCAAATAAACTAATAGAAATGAGTAAAGTTAAAGTTGCCATCAATGGTTTTGGACGCATCGGACGTCTTGCTTATCGTCAAATCCACGATATGGAAGGTATAGATGTAGTAGCGATCAATGACCTCACTAAACCTGAAGTATTAGCACATTTGTTGAAATACGATAGTGCACAAGGTCGTTTTAATGAAGAAGTAAAGCATGGTGCGGACAGTATCACAGTAAATGGCGATGAAATAAAAATATATGCTCAAAAAGACCCTGCGCAAATTCCTTGGGCGCAGCATGATGTAGATGTGGTTTTAGAATGTACCGGTTTCTTTACAGATTTAGAAAAAGCAAAAGCACACATCACTGCCGGCGCTAAAAGAGTAGTGATCTCTGCTCCTGCAACAGGTGATATGAAAACTGTTGTTTTCAACGTAAACCACGATATTTTGGATGGTAGCGAAACAATTATTAGCTGTGCATCTTGTACTACCAACTGTTTGGCTCCAATGGCAAAAGCATTGAATGACAACTTCGGTATCGTTACAGGTTTGATGAGCACTATCCATGCTTACACCAACGACCAAAACACATTGGATGCTCCACATCCTAAAGGAGATCTTCGTCGTGCGCGTGCTGCTGCTGCTAACATTGTTCCTAACTCTACAGGTGCTGCAAAGGCTATCGGCTTAGTGCTTCCTGAGTTGAAAGGTAAATTGGATGGTGGTGCACAACGCGTACCTACTATCACCGGTTCTTTGACTGAGTTGGTAACAGTTCTCGGTAAAAAGACAACTATTGAAGAAGTGAATGCAGCGATGAAAAAAGCAAGCAACGAAAGCTTTGGCTATAACGAAGACGAAATTGTAAGCAGCGATATCATCGGTACATCTTTCGGTTCTTTGTTTGATGCTACACAAACAAAAGTTATCAGCGTTGGCGACCAACAAATGGTGAAAACTGTAAGCTGGTA
>CBFGYQ010000148.1:0-5751 GCA_965652995.1 uncultured bacterium | reverse complement strand
CAGCTAACCTCTGTGCGACGATGGCATCAGAATTGGGCCTTGGGCAGAAAGTAGTGAAGCTAGCGAAACGTGCAGGTCTTTTGCATGATATAGGAAAAGTGCCTGATGATGAAACAGAATTGAGTCATGCGCTGTTAGGAGCGAAACTTGCTGAAAAATGTGGTGAACATCCAGCTGTAATTAATGCCATAGGCGCCCACCACGATGAAATGGAAATGACGTATATCATTTCTCCAATTATACAGGCTTGTGATGCTATTAGTGGGGCACGTCCAGGCGCAAGAAGAGAAATGATGCAAAGCTATTTGCAACGTATCAAAGACCTTGAAAGTCTTGCAATGACTTATAACGGTGTTGAAAAGGCCTATGCGATCCAAGCAGGACGTGAGTTGCGTGTAATCGTAGAATCAGAAAAAGTAAGCGATGCAGATAGTGACCGTTTATCTTTTGAAATTGCAGATAAGATCCAGAAAGAAATGCAATATCCTGGGCAAATTAAAGTTACCGTTATCCGAGAATTAAGAGCGGTGAACGTAGCTAGATAATCTCCTGAAATCATTGTAAATACTTGACTCGGATAGCGTTTGAATATGCTATCCGAGTTGTTATTTTAGTGTTATTCGAAGCACATCTATATTAATTCTGAATATTCTGCTAATATTTTTACGTCCGTTTAGCAATAGCTCCACTAAATAATTAATCAACTGTGTACATGAAAAACATATCCTATTTATTAATCACCTTGTTTACAATTGCTTTCACATCCAAAGCAGTTGCTCAAAACGAGACTTACAAACAAATATCTACAACTACCACAACACGGAGTAATGGTTGGGATGAAAGACAAATGTCTTATCATGGTATGACTTACAATGTGTTAGATACCAACTACATTCCTGCCAGCAGAATGGGTCAGCACCGCCGTTTTCTAAACAGCGAATACCAATTCCCTGCAAAACCCCGTAATATGTGGGAGATAGGGATCGCTGCCGGTCTACTTAATTACACAGCAGATGTTCCAAGCTTACTATTATGGCAAGGTGGTGGTTATGCCTTTAGCGGTCATGTTAGAAAAGCATGGGGTTATACATTTTCTACACGTTTACAGTATATGATCGGTGTAGCAAAAGGACTTCAATGGCAGCAAACAGGCAATTACCAAAAAAATCCGGCTTGGACACAACATGGTTACAAACCCGCAGATATACATGTGCCTACTCGTACAGAAAGCGAAATAGAATACATAAACTACAATTATCGTTCTACTGCCCAACAGTTGAATGTAGATTTCATGTTTAACACAAACAATATTCGTTTCCACAAAGCGAACACTGGCATGTCATTTTACGGATACTTAGGCATAGGAGCGTTCTTGTTCAACACTAAAGTAAATGCGTTAGATGCTAATGGACAGAAATATGATTTTGAGCAAATGATTAATGATATGGGCTATAAAGAAGTTCATGGCAACTATCGCAAAATTCAAAAAGGGCTTCAAAGCAGAATGGATAATACTTACGAAACTGATGCAGAGAATGAACGTGCCAAAAGAAGACCCGGTATATTCGGTGCAAATACAATTGACTTTTGCTACAGCTTAGGCTTGGGTATGCAGTTCAAATTAAACAAGTGGTTAAACCTTGCAATTGAAGACCGCATTACCATCCCACATGAAGAAGATCTATTGGACGGTCAACGTTGGGCAGAACAAACATGGGGAGAAGCTGTTTTTTCTCAAAATAACGACATGGTCAATTACTTGTCATTAGGGTTAAACTTTAATATAGGTAATAAACGCAAACACGTAGAACCACTTTACTGGCTCAATCCACTTATCTATAATACAAGCGAAGCAACAATCGGAGATGCCGATGCTGATGGTGTAATGGATCAATTTGATGAATGTCCTGGCACTCCTGAAGGTGTCCCCGTTGATGTAACAGGTTGTCCAATGGATACAGATGGTGACGGTGTACCTGACTACAGAGACAAGCAACTTATCACCCCTACTGAATGTCAGCCTGTTGATGAGGACGGTATTGGTAAATGTCCTTGCCCTGATTGTATGTTGACGGCCGGCCCTTGCTCTAATATCCCCGCAGGCGCATTAGTTTTCGATAACAATTCTGCAAGAATTAAATCAGGCATCCAATCATCAATTGCTACGTTGGCTGCTGCGATGAAAGCCAACCCTACATGCAAAGTAGTGTTAACTGGCTCTGGCAGCGGCAGCAAAGTACAAGAACAACGTTCTTGGGACAGAGTAGAAGCAGTAATTACCTATCTAAGTGAAAGATATGGTATAGACAGAAACAGATTTATTTTCCAATATGGACAACCAGGAGATGTAAATACTGTTAATTATCGCCCGGCAATGGAAGGTGAAGATGGGTTCTCAAATGTACCTCCACCCTTCCCTAATCTCAGAAGAGATTAGAAATAACAGCCCCTATTAAACCAACAAAAGCCGCTTCAAAACAGAAGCGGCTTTAACATTTGTGGACAGTTGCTCAGGAATATCATCAACTATATCCTTTTCATTTAGCAATCACTTACCTCATTGTCAAGTAATGCAACTAGAGTGCTATTTTTTATAGAAATAATTGTACATGCAAGTTTTTTTCACTTCTTAAATGTGATTAAAGAGTTAGTACAATTCTATTATTAACTTAAGAAATACATTCTTATAGAAAACAGAAAAAATCAAAAACTACAAGATGAAGATCTAAATGACCCCAAGACTCAAAAAAAGAAAACAGACCCGCAAGAAGATGAAAAGGAGGGAAATGTATTAGGTGACGTATTCGACAAAGTTTTTGGAAATAAAGGAGAAAAACACATTTGATTGTGTCATGAAAATTTCCGTTTATATAGCACGATAATGTTTCATTTTTCTGTGCTTTTAGTTTTTATATACATCAACAAGATGAATTTGTTGCTTAATTCTCAAGATATTCACTAGTTTAGCGAAAATTCTGTCTACGATAAGATGAAATATTTACTTATTACCATTTTAGGGCTAACCATTTTTGCTGCTTGTAAAAAAGTGGAAACACCTGATTCTCGTGAAGAGGAACTACGTAACGGTCGCTGGAAACGCACCGACTTAAAAATAAAATACGATCCGTACATCGGTAAAGACACATTGTTACCTTACTACGACTCTGTGATGCCGGCATGTAAAAAGGACAATTTTATCATCTTCGGACTTAACCATGATGCTACGCTTAATGCAGGTGATGTAAAATGCGATAACATTCCCGATCCCGAAACACTTCCTTTTTGGTGGAGTTTAGAAGAAAACAAAACAAGAATGACCTTGCTAAACGCTAATGATATGTTTTTTGATTCTTCTACCATTGATGCCAAAATTGATGCGTATGGGCCGAGTCAATTCAAGATCAGTTATGTAGAATTTCACCCAAATGCGATAAACAATACCAGAAAAGATACACTTACGTTTTTCTACACTTTTACTAAATTTTGATGCGGTACTAAAAATGATTTTTCAAAAAACCACCGCTCAAAACGGTGGTTTTTTGTTGGCTGAGTTTATCGAAGCCAAAACTATAGTTCATTTCGGCAGGCTCAATGAACTCACTCGAGCGTTGGTTGAGCTTGTCGAAACCAAAATGTATAAACCCATTGTTCATTTCGAAAAGCTCAATGAACAAAATAGACTTTAATTACATTTGCAACCTTATAAAATACGAATACAATCATCATGATAAAGATTACATTACCCGACGGAGCAGTAAGAGAATATGAAGCAGGCGTTAGTGCGCTGGACGTAGCAAAATCCATAAGCGAGGGACTAGCGCGCAAAGTGTTGGCAGCAGAAGTAAATGAACAGGTTTGGGATGCTACTCGCCCGATCAATAATGATGCACATTTAAAACTCCTGACATGGGATGATAAAAATGCGAAGTCTACTTTTTGGCATTCTTCTGCACACTTGATGGCTGAAGCAATTGAAGCAATTTTCCCTGATACCAAATTCGGAATCGGACCTTCTATTGAAAATGGTTTTTATTATGATATAGACCTTGGCGATAAAAGTATTTCTGATGAAGACCTTGTGAAACTGGAAGTGAAGATGAAGGAACTGGCAAAGCAAGCCAATCCTTATCAAAGAAGTGAAGTGACTAAAGACGATGCTATTAATTATTTCACCGAAAAACAAGACCCTTACAAACTTGAATTAATCGAAGGCTTAAATGACGGTGAAATTACTTTTTATCAGCAGGGAAATTTCACCGACCTCTGTCGTGGGCCACACATTCCCAACACAAGTTTCATTAAAGCTGTAAAGCTCACGAACATAGCAGGTGCTTATTGGCGCGGCAATGAAAAGAACAAAATGCTTACGCGTATCTACGGCATTACGTTCCCGCAGCAAAAAGAATTGGATGAATATTTGGCATTGTTAGAAGAAGCAAAAAAACGCGATCATAGAAAACTGGGACGTGAGCTGGAATTGTTTGCTTTCTCTGAAAAAGTAGGAAGCGGTTTGCCTTTATGGTTGCCGAAAGGTGCTATGCTGCGCGAACGATTACAACAATTTTTACAGAAAGCCCAAATCGCAAGTGGTTATCTTCCGGTAATGACGCCACATATTGGTAGCAAGCAATTGTATGTCACATCTGGTCACTGGGAAAAATATGGACAAGATAGCTTCCGCCCCATTACTACTCCACAGGAAGGCGAGGAGTTCATGCTGAAGCCTATGAACTGTCCGCACCATTGTGAAATTTATAAATCATCTCCTCGTTCTTATAAAGATCTACCATTGCGACTTGCAGAGTTTGGAACGGTGTATCGTTATGAGCAAAGTGGTGAATTGCATGGTTTGACACGCGTTCGCGGATTTACACAAGATGATGCGCACTTGTTTTGTCGTCCTGATCAGGTGCTGGAAGAATTTAAGAAAGTAATAGATCTCGTAATGTATGTGTTTAGAAGTTTAAGTTTTGAAAACTTTACTGCGCAAGTTTCTCTACGAGATAAAGAAGACCGTAGCAAGTACATTGGCGGAGAAGAAAATTGGGAAATTGCAGAAAAATCAATCATGCAGGCGGCGGAAGAAAAAGGATTGCCTTTTGTGGTGGAATATGGCGAAGCTGCTTTCTATGGACCCAAGTTGGACTTTATGGTGAAAGATGCATTGGGAAGAAGCTGGCAATTAGGAACGATACAAGTGGATTATAATCTTCCT
This sequence comes from uncultured bacterium, assembly GCA_965652995.1. Lineage (GTDB taxonomy): Bacteria > Bacteroidota > Bacteroidia > Chitinophagales > Chitinophagaceae > JAFIGV01. Next base: position 536 of record CBFGYQ010000148.1, on the reverse strand, counting down.
GAGCGTTTTGAATTGGAATATGTAGATAGTGACAACTCTCGCAAGCGACCTGTGATGATACACCGCGCGCCGTTTGGTTCTATGGAACGTTTTGTGGCGGTATTGTTAGAGCATTGTTGTGGTAATCTTCCTTTGTGGCTTTCTCCGCAGCAGGTGAAAGTATTGCCCATCAGCGATAAGTTTTCTCCTTATGCACATGAAGTAGCCAACAAACTAAAAGCCGAAGACATACGCACCGAAGTAGATGACCGCAGCGAAAAAATAGGTAAGAAAATACGCGATACTGAATTGATGAAAACACCTTATATGTTAGTTGTTGGTGAGAAAGAAATGAACGAAGGAAAAGTAGCAGTACGCAAACATGGTGAAGGCGATAAAGGTGCTGTGTTGGTTGATGAGTTTGTAGAGATGATGAAGCAAGTGATGAAGGAGCAGATTGGGTAGTTTGTAACTTTCTCGTAAAACATTTTTATTTTTAGATGGATTGCCGCGAATGCGGCAATCTGAGTGTTATAAAATCTAGAAAAAATGGGATT
>CBFGYQ010000147.1:0-5770 GCA_965652995.1 uncultured bacterium | reverse complement strand
ACAAGGTGTTGTGAACGAACCAGGTGTCCATGTACTGGTGTCGTGTGCACCACAACCCGCTCTTATATAGAAATAGTACGTAGTGTTTGGACTAAGTGCTGTTACTGTATAAGGAGAAGGATTGGTTGTTGACACTCTGGTACCCGTACCAATTGTAAATGGAGAAGAGCCTGGTGCGTACTCTATCTCATGTTGTGCTGCGGCAGATGTCCACTGAATGGTTGCCGAAGCTGAAGTTGTAGTAGGTACTGATACGGATGTAGGAGCAGGACATGTAGGAGCCTGCATTACAGTGATATCATCTACAGAAATATCTCCTTCAAAACTACCTCCATACACTCCTGTAAATCTGATTTGAATATTTCCGGTATAACCACTAAGAGGTATTGTTTTTAATAACCAAGGATTGGTCTGCACAGTTTGTTGTTGCCCAACGATACTATCTATGCGATTCCAGTTAACACCATCGTGAACTTGAATAACCAATCTATCAATAGCAATACCGTACATGTGATAGTAAAATTCTAGTACAGGAGCACTAAGAGATGTAACATCAATTAATGGACTGGTCAAGTCAGCAGTGGTAACGCCTGTAGAACCACCATTTGAAGCCTCAGTAAAGAAGAACTTGCTGCCGCTATGTGCAGATGTAGGCCCTGTATTTGAAGATGGTGTAGTACCCGTACCACTCACATTCCATGCATAAGCAAACGTATTTGTAGGATTAGATGTCCAACAATTGTTCATTACAGAGTTTGTATTGGCATTCTGATTTTCTACATCATACGTCCAAGGGAATGTGCTGATAGCCGTACACTGAGTTGTAAATACAGAACCCGAAGTCCATGTACTCGTATCGTTCGCTCCACAAATAGCTCTAACGTAGTAGAAGTATTGAGTGTTTGGACTTAGACCCGTTATTTGATATGGAGGAGGATTGGTAGTTGACACTCTCGTACCTGTTCCTATTGGGAATGCAGATGTACCGGGAGCGTATTCGATCTCATGCTGTGCTGCAGCAGAAGTCCAATTGATCGTTGCAGTGGTTGCTCCGGTCGATTGTAGCTGCATAGCAGATGGAGGGAGACAAGACGGTTGAGGGGCAATGTTTACAACATAATCCTCCGTTTCATAACCTTGACAACCTGTGTTATTGCTACACGCACCACCGGAACCATAAGAAGAATAATAATGCCTTATGCGCATGCCAATATTACCGGTATTAATTACCGGAACGGTAAAGTTTAGCGTTAAGTCGTATGAAGAGTTATTGATAGGAATATTGAAATACTCCGTTGCATCAAATGTTCCGCTCATATCCCAATCAAACCAAACATCCATCCCACCTCCGGTGTACATTTGTCTTACGTATAAATCGTAAGTAACACCTTGTGCAATGGTAGCTGTTTGAGTGGGTATGCTGGGGTTAGTTTGTACATATCCGTATGGAGTACTTGCCCCGTATCCCAATGTTGTACCAACAATACTTACACTATCTATATTATCTCCTGTTCCACAACTTGTTTGCAATGGATTTCCGGTATTTGGTGAGCAATAGCATAGGAAAAATGAATCTTGAGTAACCGTAACAGGCGTAGAATAGTCTATAGCTGATGTATTGGCGCACAATACAGAAAGACGATAGTCTGTAGAGGCACTCTGGTTATTGATAGTGTAAACAACATTATTTGATCCCGGAGCTATGATATCATTAAAAGAGTTTAATCCCGCAGGAGAAGATTGCCATTGATAAATAAGACCCGATTGTCCAACGGTATAACCTGTAGCTGACAATGTGAATGATGTACCACTACAAGCACTAGTTTTTGAAGATTGAGCCGCACCTGCAGTAACGGTCGCACATGCCGGAGCCGTTACTATATCTACAAGATAATCTTCAGTCTCACCATAGTTATATGGGCTACCAACCTGACAAGGCACAACCGGTGTACCCGAGTTAGCTTGCCACAAAATAACTCTCATTCTGGTGGTACCTAAATTAGCAGTAAGAGGAATTAAAATACTACCTGATGCAATATCTCCTGCCGGAGTATATTGTGTACTAGGTGTAGTACCGGAAAATACCTCTTCGCCTACACTAGTAAATGCACCATCATGGTCAAAGTCAATCCAAACTTTTACCCAAGCATCGTATGGATAACCATTACATGCACCTGCTGTAACCGATATAGGATATTGTGCACCTTGACCGAGGGTTGTAGCGGGCAAATTTGAGTAATCAGAATATTGATTCATCTGCGAACCCGGGCCGCCTGTTTGCAAACAGGTAGAAGTGTTATTTAAAGTACCGACAGTCACATTGTATATTTCACCATCGGCTGTATATTGAGCAGAGGAAGCACAAGCACAATTATAAAATTGTTTTTGAGAAACAGTTTTGATAGTAGATGTTGCAGTTAAAGCACCACAGCTAACAATACATTGGTATTCCATTGACTGCGTCATAGTTGTGGAATAAGAGAAGCTTGATCCTACAGGCATCCAAGTAGTTGTTCCTACAGGTCTTTCTTCCCATTGATATGTGAGACCGCTCGCTGATGTAGCACCTTGCAATGATAATGTGTACGATTGCCCCAAGCATGCACTGTCAAGACTTGAAACAGCACTACCTCCCGTAGGAGGACCTGAACACGCTGTAGCAGGAGTAAATGTAAGCTGTACATTTGGTCGACTACTACCTGTAGAACTCGCACTAGCTTGGCTACATGCTGCAGGGTTTGTATCAGAATAATAATACTGCTCAGCATTTGAAACAGTAGAATATTCAACACTTGCATTTTCTGACCAGTTATTACTTATAGGATCTTCGAAGCAAGTAGTAACAACAAGATCACCTCCGTTGTATATGAAAGGTGTAGTGAGCATGTGTGTATTCCAACCTACTACTGGCGCGTAGTTGGCACTTGCCAATACTTGCGTTTGTCCGGTAAGAAACGTAGTGTTAGAAAAAGTAGTTCCACTGATCTCAAGCATAGAAATGCTAAAACCCGGTATGGTACCAACACCATTTAGAGCCGACGGTACATTAAACCCAATAGCGTTAATAGTAGAACCTGCTGTTATACCCGCATTGGTTAGTTCCGTCTGTGTGTAAATAAATGAGGATTTCCCATCGGTATAGTACCGCCCATAGGGGCCTCCATGTGAGGTACCTGTTCCAAATGTAGATGTTCCCGTTCCAATTTGTACGGTCGTTTGTGCAGAGACCGGCATGGCAAATGCCAGAATCAAACCAACGAACCAATACCTTAAATTTTGTAAAGGATTACAATTCATTATAAAATAGTTTTTTTGCCTACTCTGAATAGGTTTTCGGCTTCCCCTAATAGGTGGTAGAAGATAGGTTCCAAATAGATGAGAGAACAGTAATTAATCAACTTTAAATCCTAAATAATAATTGGGTACAACGAAATAATCAGGTGGCTTATAATTGCCACAGAAAAGTAAATCTATCTAAAAAATGTTAAAGAATGCAAATTTTTCTTAAACTTTTCTTAGCGTAACTCTAAATATTCGTTACAAAACCCTTAACGCATTGGGTAAAATCAAGTAAGAATTTGTAAATTTTAAAATTATGCGCGCAGTAATTCAAAGAACTAATAACGTAAGTGTAATTGTAGATGATATAATGATTTCATCTATCGGGAAGGGTTTCCTTGTATTATTAGGGATCGAATCAACCGATAATAAAACAGATGCAGATTGGTTAGCAAAAAAGATTGTTCAGCTCCGTGTATTCGGTGATGAGAATGGATTGATGAATAAAGACATTAAAGAAGTTGATGGTGAGTTACTCTTAGTAAGTCAATTCACATTACACGCATCTTATAAAAAAGGCAACAGACCATCATTCATAAAAGCCGCCAAACCGGAACAAGCTATTCCATTATATGAATACTTTGTTGTGCAATTAGAAACCCTGCTCGGAAGACCCATTGCGACAGGTATTTTTGGTGCTGACATGAAAATTAGCTTAGTGAACGATGGACCGGTAACAATCTGTATGGACAGCAAGAAACCTGAATAACAGTGACTGAAAGAAAATGATAACTACCTTTAGGGCATCAAAAAAAGAAATTTATGACCTCAACACTCAAGTCTATTTTATTCATTACATCAATAAGTGTTCTTGTCTCATGTGAAAATGCTTCGAATAATGAGACCCCAACAGAACAAACAGAAATGAGTTCTACAGAAACCAAAGACAACACGAACAAATTTGAAGGTGTTCAATTCGCTTCTGCTATAGATACAATATGTGGTATGCCAATAACTGCAGGAGTGGAAGATACTTTAATGGTTGACAGTAAAGTTTATGGCTTTTGTGCTACAGAGTGTAAACACGAGTTTGCTAAACAGATAGGAAGACAATAAAACCCTATGTCACGCTTCTAAATACTGTATAACGCAACAGCATCTCTAAAGCTAAACAAACGATCGCCAACATTGCGAACGGAAAGAATAATTCCGCGTAGTGTTTGAAGGAACTTATTTCCACTTTGGTTTTTTCCAGTTTGTCGATATCGTTGTAGATAGATGCGAGTGAATTGTTGTTGGTAGCACGGTAATATTTTCCGCCTGTTTCTTTAGAGATCTTTTGGAGCAATGCTTCATCTATCTGCACTTCTTGCATTTGCATTTGCATACCCATCGGCGTAGGAACCGGGTAAGGGGCCATGCCCTTTGTACCCACACCAATAGTATAGACACGTATTTTATAAGCCTTCGCAATTTCCAAAGCAAGCTCCGGACCTATCTTTCCTACATTGTTTACACCGTCAGTAAGCAGGATAATGATCTTACTCTTTCCATTCGATTTTCTAATTCTATCTACTGCTGTTGCTAATCCTTCTCCAATCGCAGTGCCGTCTTCGAGCATTCCACTTTTAATGCCGTCTATTTGTTGATTAAGGACGTTATGGTCTATTGTTATTGGGCAAAGGGTAAAACTTTCACCTGAAAAGATCACTAAGCCAATTCTATCTGTTGGTCGCTTTTCCACAAACTGCATCGCCACTTTTTTCGCAGCTTCTATGCGATTAGGTTTTAGATCTTCAGCCAACATACTTCCCGATACATCTATCGACATCACAATATCAATTCCATCGCTATCAATGTTCTCTGTTACGTTGCTGGATTGCGGACGCGCTAAAGCAATTATCAAAAACAACAAAGACAAAATGCGCAACACAAATAGCAAGGGACGCAAACGAACTTTCCAAGAAGGTGCAATGAGTTTTACATGGTTGGTGCTGCTAAGGCGAATGGCAGGATGTTGTTTTTTCCTTTTTATCTGCCACCAGATCATTAATGGAAGCAACAATAACAACCCAAAGAAATAAGGATGCGCAAAGCTGATATGTTTCCAATCTAATAAGGCTTCCATTTACGATTGAGGATTATTGTTAGTTTCTACGATTACGGGTTTTGTGGCATTTACAAAAGCTTTTGCCTGCTCTAGTGTTTGCGTATGTTCATAAGGCAATGGTTGTGCTTTGGCAAATTTTGCAAGGTCGGCTGTGTGTAAGATCTGTGAAAGTTCATCATAATGCCTACTCATTTCTTTATGGCTATGTGATTTCGTGAGCAATTCATCAGTCGTCAATTCCATAGCAGGTGTCTTGAAACGTTGCTCAATATAACCTCTCAAAATATCTGTCAGCTCCACATAATACAATTTCACACTTCCTTTTTGCCAAAGTTGTTTAGCATCCAATTCATTCAGCAAACGCAATGTTTTTTGATGTAA
>CBFGYQ010000146.1:0-5789 GCA_965652995.1 uncultured bacterium | reverse complement strand
TTGGGGACCAACTAGCGCACAAACTGGTTATGAATATCAATGGAATTTGAGATAAGTTACTATTTCCTATAAACAGACCGGCCCCAAGCCGGTTTTTTTATTCATTTTTTTTCATACCTAAATACAAAATTTACATGAAACGATTATTAGTAGGATGTACTCTTCTTACGTTATGTTCTTTAAACGCAATAGGGCAGAATACATCAGACATGCTCGAAAAGGCAATTTCCGGCGTGGTCACAGTAGCTGTTTACGAAACAGAGATCGGGAAACGCTCTATGGGCTTTCGAGGGGCAGCTTCTGAAATGGCTTATACAAAAATGCTGGATCTAACAGGTGCGCAAGGTTCAGGTTCGGGATTTTTAGTTAAGAAGAATGGTAAAAATTATGTTGTTACTAATGCCCATGTGGTAGAAGAAGCAAGCGATAAAAGCGGTAGCCTCTATGTATATAGCATAAACAGAAAAAAGTATGAAGCAAAACTAATAGGTGGAGATTCGTTTTACGACATTGCTGTTCTAGAGCTCTTAAATAATCCTGGCAATGAAATGCAAACATTGAATTTTAGAACGAGTGAGGCGAGAATAGGCGAAAATGTTTTTGCGATAGGAAATCCATTGGGGGAATATCCTTACTCTGTTTCTGAAGGAATAATTAGTGCTAAGAACAGGGTGCGTGGGGGCCTAACAGGAAAATTCGGTTTTCTACAAACGACTGCGACAGTGATATGGGGAAATAGTGGAGGTCCTTTGATCGATGAAAAAGGGGAAGTGGTTGGTATTAATTCTCAAATAGCTTTTGCAAAAAGAGGGCAGCAAGCGATATGGCAGCCACAAATAAATTTTGCTCTTGAAGGGGCATTATCTCAACGACTGGTTAATGAAATAATAGAAAATAACGGCTTGGTAAAAAGAGCATTTTTAGGGTTGGAATTAAGTGAATACACCGATGAAGATGGCATTAGTACAGGCAACCCGACAATTGCTTTTGTAGTAGATGGAAGTCCTGCTGAAGGGCTAAAATCTTACTTAAATTATACTATTGAGAAAGTAAATGACAACGAGGTGAGAAACCTTCAAGAGATACTTGGAGAGTTTGAGAAGTTAAAACCAAATGATGAAGTAAGGATTGGACTGAAGAAAGGAAGTGATTCTAAAATAGTCAATTTGCAGACAGTTAAACTAGATGCAACGAATGCTGCAACTCTTGCTAAAACCGTAACAAAGAGTTGGGATATTACCCTTGACGAGAGTGTAAAAAATGAACTTGGTGTTTCTTTTGCGCCCTCTGCTAAGGGTATCGTTTCCAACATTGGTTCCGGAAATTACGGCAACAGCAAACCTCAAAATGATAGCTGGAATATAATAGCTGCAGGGCTTGTGGAAGACGGAAACCAAATGATATGGCGGACAAAAGACGCAGCAGATTTAAGCACAGCAATGAGATTGTCCGGCATGACGGGTGTTGTAGATCTAGTCTTGTTTAAGAAGGGAGGTAACCCACAAATGAAAAGTGATTATCTAGTCTATCGTCAGCCTTTGTCTGATAATGAAAGTTACGGGAGGTCTGTGTTGTGGTATTGATAAAAAAATAAACCCTGATTTTTCAGGGTTTATTTTAGTGGAAAATATTTTACTCAAAACTAAACTCCTCATTAATACTTTTTCGTAGATCAGCCGGTGCTGCTTTGTCATTGTACACCATGCGCCCATAAGTTTTTGCACCTTCTGTATCGTCAAGTTTCATGTCGCAGACAAGTTGCATAAAACGATAGAGATATTGTTTGGATGCTTCTGAAGAAGGTACTTTATAAGTTTCTAATGTTTTTTCCAGTTTAGTGAATCCATCTCTTTCCATCTTGTCTGAATGAGAGAAGAATAAAGTGCTCACATCCTTTAATGAAATATCTGATGCCGGCATACTTAAACTTTCTTCTAATAGCTTCGCCACTTTTTCTCCATCATCTTCTGCCAGCCTCAGTTTTAGCTCTTGCTCTGCATACTTGGCTCGTTTAAGTTCATGTTTCTTTACCACCGACTGAAAAGCAATCATACTTTCATTATTAGCTATCATAGCATGAATGCCTGTTACGTACGTTAAGCGGAATAGCGCATCATTTATCTGCTCCTCATCCCAATTTTGTATGGTTTTCAATTTCTCTTTGTTTGCATACAAATTGGTGAGCTGTGCATCTGACAAACTATCTGCGTGCAATAGAGCCACACTTGCTATGTATTTATTTTTTGCAAGGTCTTTGTCATTTTTTTTGATGTAGTTATATATAATGCTACGTCTGTCTTCGTCATCCAAATCAGTTGCTTTCGCAGCCCATCTTTCAAAAAGCTCATCCGATAATGAAAGGCTTGTTGCTTTTTGTTTTAAGGTATAGTATTGATGATCGGGATCAATGGTATTTTCGCCAAGCAAGGCAAAGGCAGTGGCATCCATAGCTCCAACATTTTTGTGTAGCAGCTTTCCATCAGGTGAAAAGAATAACAGGGTAGGATAGGCTGTGATCTCAAACTCGTTGGCTAACTCTAATCCTTCACCTTCTTCCATGTCCATTTTTACATTGATGTAGTTGGCGTTGTAAATAGCAGCTACAGAATCGTTGGTGTACACATTGCGCTCCATGTATTTACAAGGACCACACCAGGTAGCATAGGCATCAAAGAAGATGATCTTGTTTTCTTTTTTTGCTTTCTCTTTTATGGTCTTCCAGGCTCCGGTTGTAAAATTGATCTCAGTGGCAGATGCATTCATACAAAGAATACATAGTAAGGGGAAAATGATTAACTGTTTCATGTTTGTTGAGTTTGTAGATAGGATGTGTAAGTTGTTACGACTTCATAAATTAGAGAGTTAAATAAATGATAATGGTTTTGTAGGTTTAACTACGATGATAAGATCAATAATATTCTTTTGTTGCCTCATTTATAATTTACATGCTACAGCGCAACAGCCACGCCTAATGTTGCCGATCGGGCACAGTGAGAGTATTGGTTTAATAGATGTTTCACCAAGCGGCAATTATATTGTAACCCTGGATGGAGACAACTTAGCGATTATTTGGGATAAACATACCGGGCGTATCCTTAAAAAATTTTTTAACGGTAAGAGTAAGGTTCTTTCAGTAAAATTTTTAAACAATACTTCGCTCATTTGGTACTATCAAAATGGCGATCTAATCAAAACAGATATCATTACCGATAAAAGACTTTTAACAAAAAAAGTTTATAACAACAACCAAATAATAGTAAAAGGGGATAAAATAATTATCTATTACAAAGATGCTCCCGGTTTATTCTCTTTCATGAGCAATAATCAAGAGCGACCAAATAGAATTGAAATCCGAAATGCTAATAACGGTGAGTTAGAAAAGGTGATTAAAGGACAATGTGTTGTTCAGTTTAATGAGCAAGGGGATAAAATGGCTACTGTCAATGGAGACTCTATATTGCTGTATAATAGTGACTATGAGTTGACGAGTTCATTAAAAATAGTGGAGGATATTCAACCTAAAGATTCTATTCGTGTATATGAGAACGATAAATTAGTCATGGCTTATGAGGATACACTAGCTATAAACAAGAAAAAAGTAGAAATCTCTTATATAAAGTATATTTCTGATAGTGTCATTCTTGTAAAAACAAAGTTTCAAGTAATTCAAATAAACTTAATAGACTTAACTCAAAAACTAATAGCTGGGAGAGATAAGATAGATGCTAATAGTCAAATCAAAGTTAATCTGGAAGCTAGGAAGTTATTTTCGATCAAAGAAAAGCAATTATGGATTACCGATATAGATGACACAAGCAAAACACAAGTCAAGTACTTTAAGCATAGTTTGGAGGATATGTACTTTTCAAAATTGACCCCACACACTCTATATACCGTCAACGACAATGGAATCATTTCTAGTTTCAATTATAAAACTGATGAAACTGGCTCGTATAAGGCATTAGCTGGTTGGAGCAACAAATTCTTTTCTGTAAACAACAACGAGTTTTTTGTATATGGTGATGATAATCGAATCGTGAAAGGTATAGTAGCTCCATTTACGCTAACGCGCTACACAGGTGGACATACTAATTCAATAAAATATATTGGTGCTGATCGTTTCTCTGATAATATTTTAATACAAAAAGAAGGAGAAAAACTATTGATAAAAAGTAAACTTAAGCTACAAGACGTCCCATCAAATTTAAGTCAGAAATCTCCTAAAAGCATATCACCGATATATGATACCTCCATTTGTTTGATAAATTACGATGATCATAAAGTAGTTCTTTACGATACAAAAAATGCTGTTGCTTTTGATAGTGTTCAGGTGAATAAAGATTCACTTGAAAAGACAATGATATACGCGGATTACAATGAAAATGCAGTACTCATTGCCAACAGCATAATATTGCAGGCTATAAATAATAATAGTACCGTATGCTTTTGGGACGAGAATAATAAGCTAATAAATAAGCTAATGGTGCATAGACTTTCAAAAGTAGTCTCAAGTCCTAATTCGAAATACTTTACTATGGCTGGTGCGTTTTTGAATATTTTTAAAGTTAACTACGCTGCCAATGCTGCGTCAATGGATCTCCACAAATCTTTAGAGGCTGAAACAGATTTAATAGCTTTCTCCCAGGATGATACTAAGTTGCTTTTCACTACTAAGCAACAACAGCATCAATTATTCGTTTATGAAATAGAAAAAGATAGTGTTCTACTTAAAAGAACTTTTGCAAGTTTTATTACAGCAATCAGCAACACTTCCAATAATAATAGAATAGTAGTTTCTACTACAGATAGTATCATTGTTTACAATTTGAATAATGTTTTAGAAATAACGTCATTCCCAAACCTATATGGGATTGTAAACGTACTGCACATGGTTAATGATTCCTTAGTACTAGTTGGGACTAATGATGGCTGTGTGATTTATTTTGATTTAGCCTTGGGTAAAGAAAAGTATAGACAGATATTATTTGATGGTAGTAACGACCAAATAGTTTTGAATAGCAATAAATACTATTTTGGGGATAAGGGTAAGGTGAAACTCCTCCACTACGTCACCGATAGCCTTGACGTAATCACCTTTGAGCAACTCGATGTAAAATATAACCGCCCTGATAAAGTGCTAGAAACTATTGGCTGCCCTGATAAAGATCTTATAGAATCTTACCGGAAAGCTTACTACAAAAGAATCAAGAAATTAGGGATAGACACCACCGCTTTTCGTGATGACTATTCCATACCTGAAGCAGACTTCGCCAACAGAGGTAATATAGATTATGAGCAAAAGAACGACCAGCTACAACTACATATCAAAGGTAACGACCCAAGCTACAACCTCGACCGATTTAATGTATGGGTAAATGAATGCCCCATATATGGCGTTAGAGGAATATCCTTAAAATCAAAAAATCAAAAAACACTAGACACCACCATTATCATTACCCTATCACAAGGAAAGAACACTATTGAAGTTTCCATCACTGATGTGAACGGTATAGAAAGCTATCGCAAGCCACTGTATGTAAATTATACGCCCTCCAATCCTGTAAAAGAAAAGATATGGTTTGTAGGTATAGGCATAGATTCCTTTACAGATGCAAGTCATAACCTTAAATGGTGTACCTCAGACATTCAAAACCTTTCTAGGGAAATGAAGACAAAATACGGAGACGTTCTACAGACTAAGCTACTCTTGAATAAAGACGTTACTACACAAAACATCACAGCATTAAAAAGCTATTTACAAACTAACACTGCTATCAACGACAAAGTGA
>CBFGYQ010000145.1:0-5812 GCA_965652995.1 uncultured bacterium | reverse complement strand
CCGCTGTAAAAAATTATTTAGTTATTGAAAAGCAATTTGTAAAAGATGTGATGGTGCCTGCGGAGTCTTTAAAACCGGGTGATGATGATACTTACCAAATGTTGACAAGAAAAATGAATGAATCTGCCAATAAAGAAAAAGCATTTTTGATAGATATAGATAACGCGATTCGCAGCTCACCGGAACCAATAATTACGGAACCCACAGAACCCGAAGAACCTGAACACGCAGAAGTTTCTGATAAGGATAGTGAAGAAGTGAAAGAAGAAAAACCTCACAGAAAAGAGAAACTACCGCATGAAGTTTATGACGAAGGCAAAAAACGTAAGAAAAGAAAGTAGTGAGGATTAATAAATGTCATCTTGCTTTACTCACATTCGCCATAAATCCATAAATCTTTTTACCTCTAACGAGAATATAAATAGGGTAGTTACCCGACTCCTTAAAATTAATATCAACGGATAGAGTGCCATTGTCAAAACGATTAGCAGGTACCTGAGTGATGTTCCCTTTCGCAACTAGCTCTACGCTATTTATAGCTACAGATTCGTCTCTCATTTCAAAATAGATTGTAGTTGTTTTTCCTACTCTGCCTCTTATTTTCCCTTTTGTAGTTGGCGTAGGGTAGATTGACAATGGAACCGCAGTCCTATAAACAATAGGTGCTTTAGAAAACTCAACTTTAGAAGGTAGTTTATCGGCCGGTACAGGGTTGTTTTTATCATTGGTATAATGGCTTAGGAGAAAAATATCTTTATTCGTTAAAAACCAAGCATCAGAATATTCTTGTTCAAAATTTTTTCTATTCTCATCTGTTTCCCCGGCAGCCCAAGTTACATCAATAAACAGCAACAGATTTTTGATCAAAACCACATTCCAAAAATGCTTGTTTTTATCTGTGATGTTCAGGATTTCTTTTGGATGAATTTTTGCCAAGCCTTCTATGGTATAGCATCGGATGCCGGCCACATCACACATTGTTTGAAACAAATTAGCATATCCTTCGCTTGAAGCTTTTCGTCTTTTTAGAGTTGCTGATGTAGTGCTGTTGGCTTTTTCTTTTTTATGAAATGCCTTGGAATCGAATGAAATATTTAAAGCGATCCATGCATAGATTGCATAAGTAAGCTTCACTTCATCATAGTTTTGTGCTTTAAAACTGTCTATAATATTTGAAAGTGGTCGATCTTGCATCGCCCCTAAACCTGAAGCATAGTTTTTTATCGGCACCCCATCATTTAAACGATCGAAAATTTGGGCATTGCATTTGCTAACAATAGAAGTAAATAACAGTGATAGTATAAACAATCTTATCATTGTGTCGTATGTTTCAAAAAAGAAAAATCAGCACTTCGAATTTACTTCAAATAACCTATGAATAAATCAGCATTGAACTTACTATTTGCAAGTATTGCGCTATTGCTTTCTTGTAAACAGCCAGTAGAAAAATCTGAAGTCAACATTCCCAAAACGGTAGAGCAACCAAAGAAGGATACTGTGCCTGTAGTGAAACCAATAGAGATAACTTACCATGCTTTACTTATGAAAGATAGTGGTAGAAAGGTTTTTAAAGAGTATGATGAAGACAAGCAACTTTTGATTTTGGCATTGAATCGTATAGACAAAGCACATCTTCGAAATGCAGATACACTCGTTATACCTGATACCTTTATTGCAGATAGAAATGCATACAGCCCATTCCCTTTAACAGTTTCTAGTTTGACGTCTGTAAAGAAAATCATCTTATTCTCCTACCCGTCGCAGACCTATGGTGTGTATGAAAATGGTAGTCTTTTAAAATGGGGACCAACAAGTATGGGAAAGAAAAGCTCTAAAACACCTACAGGATTATTCTTTACTAACTGGAAGGGAAAGGAAGTAGTAAGTACTGTCGATGAAGAATGGATATTGAAATGGAATTTTAATATTTCTAACAAGGGTGGAATAGGGTGGCACCAGTATGCAATGCCGGGTTATCCGGCGTGACATTCGTGTTTGCGACTGTATGCAGATGAAGCAAAGTTTCTTTATGACTGGGCAGACCAATGGGTGCTGAAAAATGATGAATTAATTGCAAAAGGTACACCTGTGATTGTTTTTGGAGAATATCCTTTTGGCAGCAGAAAACCGTGGCGCAATTTGCTGGAGCAACCTAAAGCACTTCAGATATCTGAAGCCGAGATGAATGATCTAGTAAATCAACACCTTGAAAAAATTCTTTTAGAACAAGAAAACTCTGAAAAGATTAGAGTACAGCGTAAGCCGGACACAACACAAACTATTTAGCGATAATTTGTAATTTCACGTCTTAAAATAATTTCTATGAAAAAATCGATTTTGTTTCTTAGTGCAGCAGGTCTGCTTGCATTCTCAGCATGTAAGAAAGATAAAAATGATCCACCACCCGTTACGGGACCTACGGCTAAAGCGATGTTTATGAACACCGTTTTAAACAGTGATACGTTAAGGGTAAAAATAAATGACACCATTCAGTCATCTGTGGCTGGGATGACATATTTGAAGAATTCAACTTATCAAAGTGTTCGAGCTGGTAGCAATGTCAAAACAACATTCTATTTTACATCAACAGGCTCTACGGTAGCAGAAACAACGCAAGCGATGACCGCAAATAGCAACTATAGTTATTTCGCTGGCGGTATAGTTACAGCTCCATTTATTGTGTCTTCTCAAGATGATTTAACGACTCCTGCATCAGGCAAAGCGAAGGTTCGTTTTGTAAATCTTAGTCCTGATGAGATGCTTGTAGATTGCTATGTGGGTACTGGTAGTACGTCAAAAATTGAGTCTGGAATAGCGTATAAAACAATCTCAAGTTTTAAAGAAGTAGATGCCGGAAGCAGCTTACCTATACAAATGAATGATAAAGATATCATTACACTTAAAGCTGAAATTCCTAATCAAAATCTTATTGCCGGAAAAATATACACTTTTGTATTGACCGGTACAGAGAATGGTTCAGGTTCTGCTGTCTTAAAGTTGACTGCAGTTCAAAATAATTAATGGATATTAATAAATGACTTTGCTAAAAGAGCTGCTTATTAAGCAGCTCTTTTAGTTGGGAGAAGTTTAAGTTAGTAACTAGCGTTATTGAAAACGAGTGTGATTAGTTGAGAGCTTCTTTAAGAGAAAAGTAAAAAGTAGAACCTTTGCCTTGTTCACTTTCCACCCAAATACGGCCATTGCTTTTAGTGATAAACTCTTTACAAAGCATTAGCCCCAGACCATTTCCTTTTTCGTTTGCTGTTCCTTCATGACTCATGATGAAAGGCTGAAAAACTTGCGCTTTTTCTTCGTCGGTCATTCCAATTCCGTTGTCTTTTACCGAAAAGATGATTTCGCCCGTGTCGCGCTGTGCGTCTATTTCTATAGTGCCATTGTGATGTGTATATTTTACTGCGTTGGAAAGTAAATTACGCATCACAAATTTGAAATGCTCTTCATCTGCATAAACTTTTACATCGTCTTTGATGTGATTATTGATGGTTATATGCTTTTGGTCGCAAGCACTTTTGAGCAATTTTAGTTTGTTGGTAATTTTTTCTTTAGCGTAGAAATTAGTTGGAGTTGATGTGATTCCCTTTATCTGGGATTTCCCCCAATTCAATAATTTATCAAGTGTTTCTCGAGTTGCGATAGAATTTTCTTTCAATGATTCAAACAAGAATTTTCTTTCTTCTTCAGACATACTTTCGTCTTCGTACATTTCTAGGGCAATAGGCACATTAGAAACATGATTGCGAAGATCATGACCAATCACTGAAAATAACCTGTCTTTATCTTCATTTGCTTTTTTTAGAGCCTGCTTACTCTCTACTAATTTGGTGTTTAATTTTCGGATATGCAGCAAAAACAAAAAGCTGAATATAAGTAGTACAGCAAGTAAGGAAGCTATCCCAATGATGATATTGCGAAAGAATGTGTTTTTTTTGTTCAACGTCTTAAGTTCATCAATTTTTGCATTCGATACTTCTAACTCATAAACAGATTCTAGATTGGCAATTTCTTTTGCTTTCTCTACGCTGAACATGCTATCCTTCAAAACTTGACTTTTACTATACACTTCAAGTGCTTTCTCGTAGTTCTTATTATTCTTGTAGAAATCGGTCATTGATTCGAGAACCTCTGACTGTGTTCTTTTATCGCCGATTTTTGTGGAAATATCCAACGCTTTTGTAAAATAGTTGGTAGCCAATTCTTGATCTGTTGTTACTTCAGCGATGTTTAATAAGATGCGTGCTTCTTGATCCGGTAAATCTTGTTTTTGAACATGCTCTAAAGCTTGTTGTAAATAAGCCATTCCTTTCTCCTTCTCTCCCAGTTCAAGAAATACTTTGCCTAGATTGAGTAAGGGATACCCACGCATATGTTTAAGCTCACTATTGGATGCAAGAGCTAGTGCTTTCTCAAAATAAGGAATGGCTTTTTTAAATTCTCCTTTTCTACAATAGAGAGAGCCGATATTGTTATATAAAGTAATTAGATCGCGTGAAACAGGTTTGTTTTTTAGCAAAGCCAGAGCAGCATAATAATAAGAAAGTCCTTGGTCTAAATTGCCACTATATTCGTGACCTACTCCCAATTTTACATATGCCTTTAAGATGCCTAAATTGTTGTCTTGTTTTTTATACAATGATAACGCTGTGTAAAAATGTTGTAATGCACTTTCATAGTTTGCTGATTGTCCTTCGATTATCCCCAATGTAATATGAGATCCTGCAATTCCTGCTGTATCATTGATTTTTTTAAAAATACTCAACCCATCTTGCATGTTTGATTTAGCCAAAGGCAGCATACCTATTGTAGAATATACTGCACTGAGCATTCCTTTCAACTTTGCTTCACCTTTAGAAAAATTGTTTTGCTGAAAATGAACAATACCTTCTTTCAACAGAACAATAAGTGTGTCAGGATTACTAATCTCCAGTTCAACCCGAATTTTTTCGTATGCAGTTAAAAGCTCTTCGTTTGTATTGGCTATTTTGAGCGATTCAATTATTTGTAAATTTTCTTGTTGAGCACCAGATGGTAGGTATACGGCAAGAAAAAGTAAGGATAGGATAGTGTATTTAATTAATTGCATAATGAGATGCTAAAGGTATAGGTGATTTCTATAATTTTTTTTGTTTTAGATGTATAATATAAAGAGGACTATCGCAAAACTACATCACTGAGAGCAGAAAAATTTGATAATTCTTCAAGCTGTGGATTAATTTTATGATTATGAAGTATTTGTATGTAACAGTTTTATGGGTTGTGCTATTGTCATGTGGAAATTCGCCAAGCCAGACAACTTCTCAAGAGAGTCTACCTAGTAAAGATGATGTAGTAAATAATGCCGATGATTCGTATACAACACAGACTTTTTATAAGCGATACGAAGGAACGATTGCCAATCAACCTGTAGTGTTATATCTTGAGAAGAATGATAGCGTGTATCATGGAACTTACTATTATACTAAAGTAGGAGAGCCGATAACTCTTATGAGTTCTGAGAGTCAAATCAAAGACAGCCTAGTATTTGAAGAATTGAATGAACACATAAGTTCTTCTGACACAATAGTGACTAAACTCTTGTGTGTATTTAAGCAACAAGATATCATAGGACAGTGGGTTAGAGGAAGCAAGAAACATGAAGTTATTCTCCATGAAAAATATACGGATGGCAGTTACAGTTTTACAATGAAGAAATTTATAAGCACTTACAAATTCCCTTCTGAAAATGACCATTCGCCTAGTGCATCAAGCCAAGAGGGAAGAGCTTCCAATGCTGCTATCCATTCTGTTTGCATTT
>CBFGYQ010000144.1:0-5832 GCA_965652995.1 uncultured bacterium | reverse complement strand
AGCTAAACAACGCAACGTGAATTTGAAAAAAGTATTTAACGGGTAAGATATTATCCTTTAAAAATGATATAAAAGCTGCTTTTATGAGCAGCTTTTTTGTATACAATTGCCTCGTCCTAAAATAAGTTTCGCTAATTTCATTCACCTAAAACAATACAACGTACAATAAGATGAACTACTGGCTTATAAAATCAGAACCACATAAATACAGTTGGGAGCAATTTCAAAAGGATGGCAAAACATTTTGGGATGGTGTGCGAAACTACGCAGCACGCAATAACCTTAAAGCCATGAAGAAAGGCGATCAAGTTTTTTATTATCATAGCAACGAAGGATTGGAAATTGTGGGCATTGCGGAAGTTGTAAAAGAGGCTTACCAAGATCCAACAACAGATGATACAAACTGGGTAGTAGTTGATTTAAAACCTGTGAAAACACTTCCAATACCAGTTTCACTTACAAACATCAAAGAACAAAAAGACCTTCAAGATATGGATCTGGTGAGATTATCAAGATTATCTGTAGGCATAGTGAAAGAGAAAGAGTACAAAAAAATCTTGAGGATGGGCGGATTATGAGTTCACCTGTATAGATTAATATTAATTTCTTAAACGAGCCTATTTTTGTTGAATGGCAAAATTCTTTCTGAGAAAAAAAATCGGTGATAGAGTTATTAACGGACACCCATGGATATTTGCAAATGAATTAGGAGATAGTGAAGGAGCATTCGAAGCCGGAGACATTGTTGAAGTTTACTCTTATAACGGTTCTTTTGTAGGTAAAGGGTATGTAAATCCCGCATCTCAAATACGCATTAGGTTACTGACAAGAAATAAAGAAGAGGCAATTGACGATAGCTTTTTCTTCAATCGTATAAAAGAAGCATGGGAGTATCGCCAACAAATAGGTTATATAGAAAACTGTCGTTTGATATTTGGCGAAGCTGATCAGATGCCCGCGCTCATCATCGATAAATTCAACGACTATTTTGTGTTGCAGACATTGGCACTTGGCATGGAACGGTGGAAGCAAGCAATTGTTGATGCAATAAAAAAAATATTCTCTCCTAAAGGAATTTATGAACGCAACGATGTACCCGTAAGAGAGTTGGAAGGATTGGTTCAACATAAAGGGTTTTTATCTGGGCCATTTGATACCAATATCATCCTTAATGAAAATGGATTGAAATTTCATGTAGATATTGAGAATGGACAAAAGACAGGTTATTTTTTAGACCAACAAGATAACCGTAGAGCTATTCAACATATAGTAAAAGGAGCGGATGTTCTTGAAGCATTTTGTTATACTGGGACATTCTCTTTACATGCTGCGCACTATGGTGCAAAATCGGTTTTGGGTTTAGATATATCTGATAAAGCTGTGGCAACTGCTAGAAAGAATGCGATACTTAACGGATATGAAAATATTTGTCGATTCGAAAGTGTGAATGCTTTTGATGTGCTAAAGCAATGGGTTAAGGATGGAAAACGATATGATGTGGTAATATTAGACCCACCAGCTTTTACAAAAAGTCGGGAGAATATTCAGAAGGCAATAACAGGTTATAAAGAGATAAATCTGCGAGGAATGAAACTAACAAAGCCTGGTGGTTTCTTAGTTACTGCGTCGTGTACAAATCTTGTGGATCCTGATCTTTTTTTGAAAACAATAGACATGGCTGCTAAAGATGCACGTCGCAAATTGCGACAAGTAACTTGGCAAACGCAAGCCTCTGACCACCCTATTCTATGGCATGTTCCCAATACTGAATACTTAAAATTCTTGATCGTTCAAGTGTTATAGGTGTTGCTCATTTTAGATAAATACTAATGTTCTTTTAACGAAGGTTTAACCCAAAAGCCGCTATGGTAGGGCATTCAAATGATAATTTTGTTTTCATTATCCCTTGTATGATGAGAACTCTATTTAATATGTGGCGATGGTGTATATTTTGTTTGGCTTTATGTAGTAGCGTAGTTGGGTGGTCTCAAAATACCGTCTTTTCTGTAAATGCGAGTACTGATAAGATGGGCATTAAAGATCAGATACAAGTGGACTATTCTGTGCAAGATGCTCCTAACCTACGCTCAATAGCAAATCCTAAATTCGAAGATTTTTCTGTCGTTTCCGGTCCATTCTCAAGGCAAAGCTCTAACATATCTGTAGTGGGTAATAAGATGGTCCAATCTGTTACCATTACTTATTCATACATTTTACAACCAAAGAAAACCGGAAATCTCACTATTCCATCTACCATAGCAAAAGACGCGAACGGTGAAATATACGAGTCTAATAAATTAACTATTCAAGTAGTCAACGGAAGCTTAGCACGGCCACAACAATCCAGAGATCCATTTGATGACCCATTTTTTAATGATCCTTATGCTGCAATGATTCAGCGGCAACGCCAATTAGCAGCAGCAATGCAACAACGTCGCCAACAACAAATGGCAGGAAAGCAAAAAGGAGCATCACAACAACAAGAAGATGCTAATGTAGATATGGATAATATTTACAAGAATCTTTTTATGCGAGCAACCGCTGATAAAACTAAAGTGCATGTTGGTGAACAAATAACAGTTACCTACAAACTATACACACGCATTCCGATGAACGCCGGCATTTCTAAACTACCTTCTCTTAATGGTTTTTGGACTCAAGATTTTGAAATTGCTAAAGGAGGAAATGTAAAACCAATAGAAGAAGTTGTAGATGGGAAAACGTATCAGGTTTTTACCGTGAAAAAATCTGCATTATTTCCACAACAAGAAGGAACATTAACACTCGACCCAGCAGAAGCTGAAGGTGTAGCCCGTATAATGCAACGTGTAAGACAACATGACCCTTTTGCTGATATGTTTGCTGACGATCCTTTTTTCAGACAAGCCATAAGCCAAATGATGCAAGACCCTTTTGGAGATATGTTTGGTACTTCATACAAAGACGTACCTGTGAAGATGAAAAGTACTCCAATCAAAATAACGGTACTACCATTACCTGAAGAAGGCAAACCTGAAAATTTCGGAAATGCGGTTGGTAATTTTACAATAGATGGTAGAGCTGACAAAACATCATTGACTACCGATGATGTGATCACTTATACCCTAAAGATCAATGGAAGTGGAAATCTAAAACTTATTCAAGCTCCTATTCTTAATTTACCAAATGGCTTATCAACCTACGATCCTAACATACTAGATACTATTACCAGTAGAACTACAACTATCAGCGGCTCGAAGATCATAACCTACGCTATATCTGCAAATGTGCCTGGTGATTACGAACTTCCTCCTATACCTTTTTCTTACTATAATCCACAAACAGGAACATATTCTACACTTCATACAAAGCCTATAAAAATTCAAGTTGAAAAAGGTAAAAACTACAACCCAACATTAGCTCAAAAAAATCATTTATCAGATATTCATCCTATCGTTTCTTCACCACTTAAAAAATTGGTAGCAAACAGCAAACCTATACTGTTCACTAAAGGATATTGGAGTATGTATGCACTTCCTATGTTGGCATTCGTAGGTTTGTTGGTATGGAGAAAACGTGAAGAAGAATTTTCAAAAGACACTATCAAACTTAGAAACAGACGTGCAAACAAAGTGGCTTTACGCAGACTTTCTACAGCAAATAAATTTCTACAGAAAAACGAAAAGACTGCTTTTTATGAAGAAATTTCTAAAGCAGTATGGTTGTACTTGAGCGATAAACTAACGATCCCATTGTCTTCTCTTTCGAAAGAAAAAGCGCATGAAATATTGTTTCTCAAAAATGTAGATGGACAATTGTTGAGCAGAATAGACAACGTAATGAATGATTGTGAAGTTGCTCTTTATGCACCGAATTATGGTATTCAACAAATGCAACGTACTTACAGCGAGTCGGTTGATATCATTAGCAAATTGGAGGAAACCGTAAAATCATGATGAGGTCTTCGTTCTTACTTGTTGCGATTATTTTAGTATGTCTTATTAAGGCGAACGCGTCTATTCCGTATAATCAATATTGGTCAAAAGCAAATAACTTTTACGCCGACAAAGAGTATGATAGTGCTGTAATCTATTATGAAAAGATTGCCGCATCCAAACCTGCTAATCATGAATTGTACTATAATTTAGGTAATGCGTACTATCGGCTCAACCAAATTGGGCTTTCTATCCTAAATTATAAACGTGCATTAAGATTACAACCCAACTACTCCAAAGCACAAGACAATCTTGTTTTGGCGCAAAGTAGAATGAGCAAAAATATTAACCCTGCAAAAGACATTTTTTTCATTCGCTGGTGGAAGGCAATAACGAATCCAGGATCAGCACAAATATTGGCTATTATATCACTCGTTCTGTTTCTTATCGTTGCCGGTATCTTCTTTTATAGCCGTTGGAAGAAAAATGCATCACAAGTACAACAGACCATTCTCTATACTTCAATTTTTCTATTCTGTATTATGATGATAACAGCAATTGTAAGTGCTCGAAAGAAAAGCAGTCATGATGAAGCTGTAGTCCTTGATTCTGACGCTATTTTCAAAGTAGATATTAAAGGAACAAAAACTGAAATGTTACCTGAAGGAACTATTGTTGAATTTGAAGAAGCTGAAGGTGATTGGATAAAAGTAGAACTACCTGATAGCCGACAAGGATGGATGCGTACATCATCACTTGAAATAATATAGCATCTTAACTTTGAGCGATGCGATTCTACAGCGTTAAAACACCGGCTTGGTTACCTCGATTTTTTCCAAAAGAATTAATTTGGAAAATACCAGAAGAAAATACGGTTTACATCACATTTGATGATGGACCGCATGAACAAGCAACGAACTTTGCATTAAATACTTTGAAAGAATACAATGCAAAAGCAACCTTTTTCTGCATAGGGAAGAATGTGGTAACCCATCAAAATATTTTTCAAAGAATAATTGCCGAGGGTCACACTGTAGGAAACCATAGTCATAATCACCTCAATGGTTGGAAAAATACGAATGATGTATATCTGAAAAATGTCTTGAAAGCATCACAACAAATACCTAATAAAATTTTCCGTCCACCTTATGGAAGAATAAAAATTTCGCAATCAAAAAAACTCATACAACGGGGTTGGAGAGTCTATATGTGGGATGTTTTGAGTGGAGATTTTGATACAGATCTTTCTGCAGAAGAATGTTTACAAAATGTCTTGACAAATATAGAACCAGGGTCTATCGTTGTGTTTCATGATAGTGAAAAAGCCTTCCCTAGAATGAAATATGCACTGCCGGAAGTATTAAATTATTGCAACCAAAAAGGTTGGAAAATGAAACAAATTCAACAATGAAATTCATAGATACGCATACACACCTTTACGATGAAAAATTGATAGTAGATGAAAAAGAACTAATGCAACGGGCTATTGAAGCCGGTGTTACAAAAATGTATATGCCCAATTGTAATAGTGAAACAATCGATGAAATGATGCACTTAGCAAAAACCTACCCTGAAAATTGTTTTCCTATGATGGGGTTGCATCCTTGCTATGTAAAAGAAGATTATAAAAAGGAATTGAGCATTGTAGAAGAATATATAACTAAAGAAAAGTTTTACGCTGTTGGAGAAATAGGTTTGGATTATTATTGGGATAAAACATTTGTAACACAACAAAAAGAAGCATTCGCATTTCAAATTGATCTTGCCCAACAAAACAATTTACCCATTGTTATTCATAGCCGAGAATCTACACAAGATTGCATTGATATTGTAAAAAACAAACAAACAGGAAAATTAAAAGGTGTATTTCATTGTTTCAGCGGCACAATTGAAGAAGCAAAGCAAATCATTGATATGG
>CBFGYQ010000143.1:0-5877 GCA_965652995.1 uncultured bacterium | reverse complement strand
GCATTGCAGCAGATAACATCAGCTATATTGAAACGCATGGTACTGCTACCCCACTTGGTGATCCTATAGAAATAGAAGGATTGAAAATGGCTTTTGGCGATCAATCTCAAAAACAGTTCTGCGCAATTGGTTCTGTGAAAAGCAATTTTGGCCACCTTACCATCGCAGCGGGTGTAGCGGGGTTGATAAAAACCTGTTTAGCACTGCATCACAAAAAACTTCCTGCGTCTATCAATTTCAACAGTCCAAATCCTCATATAGATTTTGAGAACAGTCCTTTTTATGTAAACTCAAAAATGCAAAACTGGGATTGTGATAAGACAAGAATAGCAGGTGTCAGTTCCTTTGGCGTAGGCGGTACAAATGCTCACGTAATTGTTGAGGAAATGCCTGTTGAGACAAAACAGCCAACCAATTCATCATCACAACCGCAACTGATTTGCTGGTCAGCAAAATCTGAAAAAAGCGTAATGTCCTATGGTGATAAACTCGCTTCTTATTTTAAAAATAACGACGATTGCAATTTGGCAGATGCTGCTTACTCATTGCAGACTACTAAAAAGAATTTCAATGAAAGAAGATTTATTGTAGCAACCGATACCGAAGATCTTATTCAAAAACTGAATGATAAGTCCTATTGGAATAGCACACCAAAAAACCTTTCTCAAAAATCACAACAGGTTGTTTTCATGTTTCCTGGACAAGGAGATCAGTATATGAACATGTGCAAATCGCTTTATGAGAACCAACCGATTTTCAAGAAAGCCATGGATGAATGTGCTGTGCTTTTACAATCGGAATTGAAGGAAAATATTCTTGACATCATTTACCCTAATAAAATAAACGATGTTACAACAGCAAGAATACATCAAACCCGTTACAGTCAACCTGCATTATTTTCTATTGGTTATGCATTAGGTAAGTTGTGGACAAGTTGGGGCATTCAACCTTCAGCTTTTATAGGACATAGTATAGGCGAGTTTGTAGCAGCCTATTTCTCAGGTGTTTTTTCTTTGAAAGATGCGTTGTGGTTAATTGCTTCGCGCGGCAAAATGATGAATGAACTGCCAAGCGGTAAAATGCTTTCCGTGCGTTTGTCTTTTGACGAAGTACAGCCTTACCTCTCTTCTGAAGTTGAATTAGCAGCGTCGAACAGCCCGCTCTTAAGTGTGTTGGCGGGCAATGAAAATGCCATAAATAACATCAGTGCGATTCTAACCGAAAAAGAAATCCCTAATAAAATACTTTCTACAAGTCATGCTTTCCATTCATACATGATGGATTCTGCTGTTGCTCCATTTGAGGCACTTGTAAAAAATATTTCTTTAAACGAACCTCTTATCCCAATCGTTTCTACCGTTACAGGAGAATGGCTTACTAAAACAAATGCAACTGATCCTTCTTACTGGTCTAACCATCTGAGAAAACCTGTACTCTTCAATCAAGCAATAAAGAAATTAATAAATGAAGACTACAGTTTATTTTTAGAATTAGGCCCTGGAAAAGCGGCTTCTACATTCACCAGACAAGAGGCTATTGGAAAATCAATAGCGGTTATCTCGTCCATCGAAAAAGAGGAAAATTCAATGCGTTCAGATTGTGCAGTTCTCACAGCACTTGGACATTTATGGTCGAATGGGGTAGCTCCAGATTGGAATGCAGTTCATGGTAACGAAAGAAGAAAAAAAATAACGGACTTACCAACCTATGCTTATGATAAGCAAGAATATTGGCTAGAGAATATTTCGAGAAATAATGAGCTCTCTTTAATTGGAAAAACAAACGAACCTTTAACCGAAGAAAACAATCTACAGCAACAGCCAATTTCAGGAAAAGATGAATTGATCCTTCAAATAAAAGAAATACTTGAAAATGCTTCGGGAGCAGATATGAAAGCTGTCACAACCGAAATGAGCCTCATACAAATTGGACTTGATTCATTGGCTCTTACTCAAGTAGCAACGATGCTCAAAAAGAAATTTTCAGTGGCTGTTACATTCAGACAATTGAACGAGCAATTAGGTACGATTGAGCTTTTGACGAATTATTTAAAGGAACATATTTCTTATACTAACAACGCCTCTAAAACAAAACAATCCCTCACGCCAAAAGCATCTCATTCTACCGAAGAAGCAGTAGAGATCAATAAACCGTTTGGTGCGATTGCCAGAATAGAAAAGAAAACAGATACATTGAGTCAAGATCAACAAAACTATCTTGATACATTAACGCTCTTATATAACAACCAGACCAAAACGAGCAAGGATTATACGCAACGTAACCGTGCCCACATGGCAGACCCACGTGTCGTTTCCGGATTCAAACCTGCTACAAAAGAACTCACGTACTCTATCGTTGTAAAAAAATCAAAAGATTCTAGGGTATGGGACATTGATGGTAATGAATATATTGACGCGCTAAATGGCTTTGGATCTAACATGCTAGGTCACCAACCTGATTTTCTAAAGAAAGCCTTGTTGGACCAAGTAGAAAATGGTTATGAGATCGGCCCGCAACATGAGCTAGCTGCTGATGTGTGTAAACTCATTTGTGAATTCACAAAATTTGATCGCTCCGCCTTGTGCAACACAGGATCTGAAGCGGTATTAGGAGCCATTCGCATAGCACGCACTGTTACTGCTCGCCCATTGATTGTATCTTTTTCCGGGTCTTATCATGGCATTATTGATGAGGTCATTGCAAGAGGAAGTAAAAAATTAACTTCCTACCCGGCAGCACCCGGTATCATGCCAGAAGCTGTGCAAAACATGCTAATACTTGAATATGGCACAGAAGAATCATTAAGGATAATTGAAGAAAGGATAGATGAAATTGCTGCCGTATTGGTAGAACCGGTTCAAAGCCGCAGATGTGATTTTCAACCTATATCATTCCTTAAAAAGCTGAGAAACATCACCAAACAAAACGACTGTGTGTTGGTTTTTGACGAGGTGATCTCCGGATTTAGATTTCACCCGGGAGGTGTACAGGCAATGTTTGGTATCAAAGCAGATATTGCAACTTATGGGAAAGTAGTAGGCGGTGGGTTACCGATAGGTGTGATAGCCGGTGAAAAAAAGTACATGGACGCTCTTGATGGTGGTTGGTGGCAATATGGAGATGACTCAATGCCTGAAGTGGGCGTCACTTATTTTGCAGGTACATTCGTTAGGCACCCGTTGGCTCTCGCTACTACCAAAGCCAGTCTAGAATATTTTAAAGCAGAAGGACCAGCCTTACAAGAGCGTCTCAACGCACATGGTCAATATGTTGCCAATGAAATATCTAAAATATGTATCCAGCAAGAAGTGCCTATTACCGTTACACAATTTGGTTCATTATGGAAGTTCAAATTCCTAGAGGAATATCCTTATTCCGAATTGCTTTTTGTTCTTATGCGGTTAAAAGGAATTCATATTATGGATGGCTTTCCTTGCTTTATCACAGCAGCACATACAGAGGCAGACCTTGAAAGAATAATTAAAGTTTTTGAGGAAAGCATTGTCGAACTCAAGAAAGTAAATTTTATCCCTTATTATAAACACACCCCTATTAGCAGCAAAAAAAATTTAAACACACCACCGGTTCCTTTTGCCAAGCTAGGAAAAGACAAATATGGAAATCCTGCATGGTTTATTAAAGATGAAAAAGGAAAATACCTGCAAGTAATTGTTTAAATTTGGCTTCCCTAAAGAAACATGCCAAACTTCATACCAGTTGATTTTGACCCTTTTTTAGAAGGAAACGAAATTAAAAAATTACTGTATACAAACGAGCCGCAAAGAGAAATATGGCTAGCGTGTGCTATCGGTGGCCAGGATGCCAATAAATCATACAACGAATCCGTTTCGTTGAAGCTAACTGGCAATCTAGATTCTAAAGCACTGTATAAAGCGGTAAAAGATGTGGTAAACCGCCACGAAGCTTTAAGAGCTACTATCAGCCCCAATGGCGAAAACCTAATCGTTTATCATGATATTCCTGTAGAGTTAATCTCTAAGGATATCACACTTCTTGCCCCTCAATCACGTATAAATGAATTTCAATCATTTCTAAAGAAAGAATTAAACACATCGTTCCATCTAATCAATGGACCACTCTTCAGGTTCTTTCTTCATAAAACTGATCAGAACGAACACTATTTCACCCTGGTTATTCATCACATTATAAGTGATGGTTGGTCTATCGGTCTCATTTTGGAAGATCTTAGCAAGTGTTACAATAGCTATATAAGAAATGAAATCCCGAATCTATCTCCAGCGTTTCAACTAAGCGATTATGTAGAGGCTCAGGAAAATTTCAAAGCAGATAAACATTTTATTGAAACCGAAAATTTTTGGTTGAATGTTTATAAAGAGAATGTACCCGTTCTTGACATGCCTACCGACCGCCCCAGACGAAGCCCACGCTCCTATAAAGGCAATCGTATTGACCAAGTACTTTCAAAGGAAAAGATAGAGCAACTTAAAACTCTCGGCGCTAAATCAGGCACCAGTTTGGTTACTACTTTACTTGCTGCATTTGAGGTCTTCTTATATAAAACTGTAAAACAACAAGATATTGTAGTGGGCTTACCGGCTTCAGGACAAGCGGCTACAGGAATGCATGATGTTATAGGGCATTGCGTTAACTTACTACCGTTACGCACCTACATCGACCCTTCAGTATCTTTTTCAAATTATCTACTAAAGCGGAAGACAGAAGTCTTGGACGCTTACGATCACCAACGACTTACTTTCGGTGAACTCATCAAAAAATTGTACATACCAAGAGACGCATCCCGGATACCACTCGTACCCGTAACATTCAATGTAGATAAAGGACTGGATAGTGCTGTTGTATTTGAAGGTTTGCAGCATAAGCTTATTAGTAATCCACGCTCATATGAAAACTTCGAATTATTTCTGAATGCTACAGGCAATGACACGGAAATGATATTGGAATGGTCTTACAATACAGACCTTTTTGATAGCGATACTATTGAAAAATACGGATGGGAATACAGTGCATTGTTGGATGAGATCATTTCAAATCCTGATGAACGTATTGCAACTATTACAGGCTTCGAAGGACTTCCATTAAGTATTGCCCTTGGTAAGAAAATCACTATACCGGCAGAACAAAATATTATCACACTTTTCGAAAATGCCGTTTCACTTTATCCTGACAAGACAGCAATAACATTTAGCAACACCTCTTACACTTATCAGCAACTTGCAGAAAAAGTAAATCAATTATCTCATGTATTACAAGAAAAAAATGTAGTAAAAGGGAATGTGGTGGCTCTGCTAGTAGATAGATCTATAGAGATGGTTGTAAGCATGCTTGCGGCTTTAAATATTGGCGCAGCGTACCTTGCTCTCGACCCTGAATATCCTCGTCAACGTATTGAATTTATGTTGAAGGATTCTAATGCAGAATTATTGGTTCTATCGGAAAAGAATAAACAGCATTATGATATTGAAACCAAAATTTTGGCTATTGAGGATGTATGGAATACTTTATCAAGCGTACCCAATAATAAATTTCAATCTGACCTTTCTCACGAAGACTTGGCTTATTTGCTTTATACTTCAGGGTCAACCGGCAATCCAAAAGGGGTTAAGATCACGCATCTAAATCTTGCAAATTTCCTAAAGGGAATGAGCGAAAATCCGGGTATAAAAAGCACAGACATTTTACTCGCGGTAACATCTGTTTCTTTTGACATTGCAGGGTTGGAATTATATCTTCCTTTGATTTCAGGAAGTGAATTAGTGGTAGCAAGTGCTGATACAACAAAAGATGGAAGATTGCTCTTAGACTGTCTTAAACAAAAAGACATCAGCATTATGCAAGCTACGCCCTCTACATGGCAAATGCTCATAGATGCCGGTT
>CBFGYQ010000142.1:0-5900 GCA_965652995.1 uncultured bacterium | reverse complement strand
TCAAGAAATCAGTAAAGCATTGCAACAAGCAGTACAAGATTTTGGTAAAAAGATGCGTGGGTACTTTACCAACGAAGCGGTGATGGTTGCTACCGAAAGTAGGACAAGTTCACCTGTGCGTATTCCTCGTGACAAAGAAACCTTGCAGCATACACAGATAAAAGGATTATTTCCCTGTGCAGAAGGTGCTGGCTATGCAGGCGGCATTGTGAGTGCAGCTATTGATGGGGAAAGATGTGCGGAGGCAGTGTGTGTAAAATAGCAAGTTGTCAACTTTCGATGACTTCAATCCATTTTTTAAGAATAACCGATTTGTCGTAATCCCGTGATTTAATAGCACATACCTGCTTCATTGAATTGTACTTTTCTTCATTGTCAATGAGATCAACAACAGCATTGCAATAGGCATCCAAATCACCACTTTCATCATTAGTATAGTATCTTACTAAATTGCCACAATCCAATGTTTCGTATCTAGAAACAGACTTTGTAAATTCTTCTTTACATAATAATTCTCTTGGGCCTGTGGGACAATCAATAGATACGATAGGAGTGCCGCAAGCAAGTGACTCACCCAATACTAGTGGGAATCCTTCATTAAAAGAACTCAATAAAAACAACTTCGCTTTGGATATATATTTATAAGGATTTGCAACAGCACCGGTAAAAAATACATCTGCATTTTCATCTACGGGCAATCCTTTTTCACGGTCATATACTTTTAGGTTTAACGATGTCGCTTGTTCAATTAATTGATCCTTCAGATCGCCTTCGCCAACAATCACTAATTTTTCTTTTCTCCCATTGTCCCTTAAAGACTTCATCAACTTTATTAAAAACCGCTGATTTTTTTGATTCGCCAGTCGACCTACATGAATTAAAACATTGTTATTTATGAACACTTCATCCAATTCAGTAGGCTCAACGGCTAGTTGTTGTATTTTATCTACTTCAAAAAAATTATTAATGGTTGTAACCTTTTCAGGTCGCGTGCCTACGGCGATATGTTCGTCACGTAAAGCATTACTTACAGTAATGAGTTGGTGCGACCTGTTATAAAGAAATGGAATTAAGAACTTGTTAGTGATAAATTTATCAGCATTTGATTTTTGAGGATTGATGCTTACTGAGCCGTGAGCAATTAATAATTTTTTGCAACTTGAATTAGTTGCGGCATTCAAGAAGTTTGGTCCTTCCATGTGGCTGATACACACGTCAATTTTATGTGTTTGAATTAAATGCTCAAGTCTTTTTTTTCTGTGCATCCAACGAGAAAAAGGGTTGCTCAATCTTTTATCATCAAGCCCTACAACCTCGTTATTAAATTGAAAGCCATTATAGATCTCGTTCTTGTCGAAGAGACAAACAACTATATTGTAGTGTTTTGAAAATGCCTGAACATGGTCGTAAAAAACTTTCTCTGCCCCGCCAAGACCAAGCTCTGTAATAAGCATCAAAATATTCTTCATCCCCAAATCGGTAGTATCGGTTATTGATTTCGGCATCAAGATAGGAATCTATCTCACAAAAGATTCATTTAGTATGTGGCATTAAGGATTTGTTTACAAAAAATGTATAAGTAATTAAGGTCATCGAGAAACGATGACCTTAATTATTTGTGCTGTATTTTCTTACTTCATTTCAAAACTCTCAATGAATTTTGTGGTAAAGTTTCCTTCACGGAAGTCTTTGTTTTTCATGAGTTGCTGATGAAATGGAATGGTTGTTTTTACACCTTCTATTACATATTCGCTCAATGCTCGCTCCATCGTATTGATAGCTTCTTCGCGTGTTTGTGCTATGGCAATTATTTTGCTCACCATACTATCATAAAAAGGAGGAATAGTATAGCCTGCATAAATATGACTATCCACTCGTACACCATGACCGCCGGGAGTATGAAGAACAGTAATATGTCCCGGGCTTGGACGGAAGTCATTGTAGGGGTCTTCGGCGTTAATACGACATTCGATAGCACACATTTCTGGTTCGTAGTTTTTTCCGCTAATAGGAATGCCTGCTGCGATCTTTATTTGTTCTTTTATCAGATCAAAGTTTATCACCTCTTCTGTAACGCAGTGTTCTACTTGAATGCGGGTATTCATCTCCATAAAGTAGAAGTTGCGATGCTTGTCAACTAAAAACTCGATGGTGCCTACACTTTCGTAATTGATGGCAGATGCAGCTTTTATGGCAGCTTCTCCCATTTTCTGGCGCAGTTCGGGAGTCATGAAAGGTGATGGAGACTCTTCCACTAGTTTTTGGTGGCGACGTTGGATAGAGCAATCACGTTCACTAAGATGGCATACCGTTCCGAATTGATCTCCCGCAATTTGTATTTCTATATGGCGTGGTTCTTCCACGAATTTTTCCATATACAATCCATCATTCTTAAAGGAAGCTGCTGCTTCTGCTTTGGCTGTAGTATATGCTTTTTCTAGTTCTGCCTCATCCCATACTACACGCATTCCTTTACCACCACCGCCTGCTGTCGCTTTTAGGATAACGGGATAGCCTACTTCAGGTGCAAGCTTTTTAGCTTGTTCAAAACTTTCCAATAACCCACCAGAGCCAGGCACGCAAGGTACACCTGCGGCAATCATGGTTTCTTTAGCGGTAATCTTATCGCCCATTTTGCGAATCATTTCAGGCGTAGGTCCGATGAATTTGATATTGTATTGCGCACAGATCTCCGCAAAGTTTGCATTCTCTGCAAGAAAACCGTAACCGGGATGTATGGCATCTGCATTTGTGATTTCTGCAGCAGCCATTATGTGAGGAATGTTGAGGTAGGATTCTCCACTTTGTGCTTTACCAATACACACTGCTTCATCTGCAAAGCGCACATGTAGGCTGTCTTTGTCGGCAGTAGAGTAGACTGCAACCGTTTTAATACCCATTTCACGGCAAGTGCGTATTACACGCAATGCTATTTCTCCGCGGTTGGCTATAAGTATTTTTTTAAACATACTTTATTTATTAGCTAATTAGCTGATTTGATAATTTGAAAAATCTGATAACTAAAGCTGTAGCAAGTTTTAGTTTAAAATGCTAAACTGACTTATTTTTTCTCAATCTCAAATAAAGGTTGATCGTATTCTACAGGAGAAGCGTCATCAGCTAATACGCGCACTATCCTCCCTGAAAACTCACTTTCGATTTCGTTGAATAGTTTCATGGCTTCGATGATACAAAGTACATCGCCTTGTTTTATTTCGTCACCTACATTTACAAAAGCAGGTTTGTCAGGTGCAGAACTACGATAGAATGTACCGATCATCGGTGATTTGATGATGGTTGTGTTGCCACTGCTTGCTGCTTCTATAGTTTGTGTAGGAGCAGACGTAGCAGTAGTTTGCGGTGCAGCAATTGCTTGTGGTTGAGCTTGCACAGCTTGTACTTGAGGCATTTGCATGGGAGCCTGCATCGTTACAAATTGTGTTTCGCTTATTTGCGATTGTTGTTTGATCGTTATTTTAAAATCTCCTTCCTCAATTTTCAACTCACTAATATTAGACTTATTGATTGCCTTAATCAATTCTTGAATTTGTTTGTATTCCATAAGGAAATATTTTTTCGATTGATGATATGAATATAATAACTATTTTACTCTTTCCACATAAGCACCGGTCTTAGTGTCTATTTTAATAGTCTCATCTGTATTTACAAAAAGTGGTACCATTACTGTAGCACCAGTTTCTACTGTAGCCGGTTTTAAAGTACGGGTTGCGGTATCACCTTTTATGCCGGGTTCTGAGTAGGTGATGAGAAGGTTGACTGTAGGAGGAAGTTCTACATTCATTGCCAACTCAGTTTCTGTATTTACCAGAATAAAACATTCTTGACCATCTTTATATAATTCGGGCTTGTCTATCTTATTCTCCTCCATCGTTATTTGCTCAAAAGTATTTGTATCCATAAAATTGAAGCCGGAGTCATCTTTATACAAGAACTGGTAAGGACGACGTTCTACACGTACAGGATATATAGTGTCGCCGGAGTTCCATGTTTTTTCAATAGAGCGGGTATTGTCAACACCTTTAAGTTTTGCCCAGACTTTAGCTGCGGCTCTTGCAGTCTTGTTTTGTCCAAATTCAATAACAGAATAAAGCCCATCATCTAATTTGATGATAAGCCCATTTCTCATGTCTGCTGTAGTTGCCATTTATATGTTTTTTATGCGGAGGTCAAAGGTAATGATTTGGTTCAAACTACCATTACTCATATTGTTCGATAAACTTTCGCATTTATATAATTAAGCAGTACAATTATAAATCTCACCCTTGTTAAAAATAAAACACCTAATTCACCGTTACGGGCTAATCTTTACATTTGTATAGCATAAGGTACAAGGCATGTTAAGACAGACACAACAGCAGAAATTATTACAGAAGCTATCTCCGCAGCAGATACAGTTAATGAAATTGTTGCAGATACCAACGGCGAATTTGGAAGAGCGTATCAAAGAAGAGCTTGAAGAAAATCCGGCATTGGAAAGTGGCGAGGCGGAGAATGATGATGAATACTCGTTGGATGAAAAAGAAGACAATGATTTTGAGGAGGGAGAAGAAGATGTAGAACTTACCGATGATACTTCTGAAAAAGTAGAATTGGATGATTTTATCCGCCAAGAAGACGAAGGAGATTACGGCTATGACAATGACTACTACGGTGGAGATCAAGAACCAAAAACTACGCCTGTAAAAGTTGAAACCAATTTTCATGATTACTTGCTGGGGCAGCTTGGAATGTTGGAGCTAGATGATCATAAACAACGAGTAGCACAGCAAATTATCGGCAGCATTGATGATGATGGATACTTACGCCGCGAACCAACTGCTCTTGTAGATGACCTCGCCTTCGGACAAAATATAAGTACCAATGTGCAAGAGGTAAACGATATTATAGAACAAATACAAACACAGTTTGATCCTCCCGGTGTTTGCGCGTGGACACTACAAGAATGCTTGTTGCTGCAACTAAAACGCATTACTCCTCAAACAGAAGAGTTGCAAAAAGCGATAGACGTTATCGAAAAGTATTTCAATGAATTTACTAAAAAGCATTATGATAAAATACAGCGCTACCTAAATCTTGATGACGAAGACTTTAAGAATGTCATTCATATTATACTGAAGTTATCACCTAAGCCAGGTGCTGCTTTCATGGTTACCAACAAGGCAGAAAGCTACATTATTCCTGATTTTTTTGTTTTTAATAATAATGGGTCACTAGAGTTGTCGCTTAATTCTAAAAATGCACCGGAGCTTCGTGTGTCGCAAGGATATAGAGAAATGATGCAAGCTTATGATAGGGGAGATAAGAAAGACAAGCGTCAAAAAGAAGCTGTATTATTTATTAAGCAAAAACTGGATGCAGCTAAATGGTTTATTGATGCCATTAAACAGCGGCAACATACATTACTGCAAACCATGCAAGCTATTATCGATTTTCAGAAAGACTTTTTTCTTACAGGTGATGATACCAACTTGCGTCCAATGATTTTAAAGGACATTGCTGCCATCACTAATCTAGATATTTCAACCGTTTCTCGCGTTGCCAATAGCAAATATGTACAGACAGAATTTGGCACTTATATTCTGAAATACTTTTTCTCGGAGTCGTTGCAAACAGACAGTGGAGAAGAGGTTTCTACTCGAGAAGTGAAAACGATTCTTACAGAGATAATAGGTGCTGAAAACAAACGTAAACCATTATCCGATGAAAAGCTGACTGATATGCTTGTGGAAAAAGGTTATAACATTGCAAGACGCACAGTTGCTAAATACAGAGAGCAATTAAATATTCCTGTGGCGAGGTTAAGAAAGGAGTTGTAGTTCTAAACTACTGTTGTCCGAGATAAATATAAAAAGTAAGGGTGGTTTTTGAAGCCACCCTTT
>CBFGYQ010000141.1:0-5924 GCA_965652995.1 uncultured bacterium | reverse complement strand
AATTGTTTAGGTTTGTAGATATAATAATCTACCATGACCATCACACAATTAGAATATGTAGTTGCTGTAGCCACTTATAAAAGTTTCGTAGCAGCCGCTGAAAAATGTTTTGTTACGCAACCAACTCTCAGCATGCAAATCCAAAAACTGGAAGATGAATTAGGCATCAAACTTTTTGACCGCAATAAACATCCTATTGCTATTACATCTATCGGTGAAAAGATTGTAGAGCAAGCACGTATCGTACTTTCTGAAACGGAAAAAATAAGCGAACTGATACAAGGGCAACAAAACACCTTGCAAGGCAATTTTAAACTTGCAGTGATACCGACCATTGCTCCTTACGTTATTCCTTCTTTGTTGGATAGTTATGTGGCAAATTTTCCGGAGGTGAAACTGCAAGTACGTGAGATGGAAACCCAGGCGATCATTCAAGCACTGCGAAATAACGAATTGGATGCTGGTTTGGTAAGTACACCTTTACATGAAAACGGCACGAAAGAATATCCGTTGTTCTACGAGCAGTTTGTAGGATATTTCTCAAAGGATGAAAAAGCACTAAAAAAGAAAACCATTGTGCCTGAAGATATCGCCATGGAGCGACTTTGGTTATTGAATGAAGGACACTGTATGCGCAATCAAGTGTTAGAGCTTTGTAGCGATCATCTCCAAAAACTACAAGCAGACAAACCCTTCCGATATGAAAGCAGCAATGTAGAGACCCTTCGTAAAATGGTGGATAGAAATGGTGGTATGACTGTACTTCCGGAATTGGCAACAGTAGAATTTACAGAAGATTTTATGGAGAATGTGCGCTATTTTGATGAGCCGGAACCTATGCGTGAAGTAAGTCTTATTACCAACGATCATTTTGTGCGTTTGGGTATTCTGCAAAGTTTGATGGATGAAATTTTAAAACTGGTACCTGAAAAAATGCGCGTGCAAAAGAAGAATAGAAAAGTATTGAGAATACAGAGTGCTAAGTTGTAATTAAAGAGTTAATAGAGAATTGTGTTATCTATACTGTTACATGAAGAAAAACTATTCGATCTCTCATAAGCTAAAATGGATATTAACGATAGTCTTTTATATAACAGGCTTAAATGTACATGGACAAGAATCAGTATTGCATTTGGAGAAAATGGACAGCGTTTATTCAGAGGTTTTGAGTAAATCTTATAAGGAACGTAATAAGACTTTTCTTGATGAGCTTAAAAAAGAAACATCAGACAAGAAGCTGTACAACTATTACGAGAAGAAATTCGAAGGATTCTTTAAGGAATTAAATGAAGACATTGTTGCTGGACAAATGATAAATGTGCCTGTCGTAAGTGATAAGGTTAAGACTGTATTATCTGAAGTGAAAAACAAGAATGGCTTATCTGAAGAATTGAATATTATGCTTCTTCGAAACAACGAAGCAAACGCATTTACCGTTGGAGAAAATACAATTTTTCTGAATATTGGTCTTTTTTATTATTTAGATAATGAAGCACAATTAGCAGCAATTCTCTCCCACGAAATATCGCATTTGATTTTAGAACACACAATGAGTGTATTGAAGCGTAGCTATTATAAAAAGGAAGAAGATGAAGATAATCTTAAGTCCATTCGATCTGTAAAAGTCAATAAGTCAGAAAAGGCTTTTGATTATGTTAAGAATTCAATTTACAAAACAGAAAAGGAGAAAAGAGAACATGAATTACAAGCTGATTCATTAGGGTTTCTATTATTTTCCAAAACCAAATACGAAAAACGAGAGTTTGTAAATGCACTCCGAATAATTGAGGTCTATGATACTTTAAGACCTTCCGGACTTGAAACAGCAACTTTTAAAAAACTTTTTGACCTCCCTCAACAAAAATTTAAAGACGATTGGCTAGAAGCAGAAGATTTTTCGTCTTATAATTATAATGCTTACACGGAAAAATTTGATAAAGATTCCCTGGCTTCTCACCCGAAAACGAATGATAGAGTCAGCCATTTAGCAGAAATTTTTCCTGAACTTCAGTTAGATGATTCCTTAGAAACTAGTGATAAGAACTTAGGTGAACTAAAGAGCATTATTAAACACGAACAGATACCTAACCTATTTTTCAATGAACAGTATGGAGATGTTGCATACATTTCAATGTTAAATCTGCAAAGCGATCTAAATAGTGAGTACTATAAAAATTGGTTAGGAAAAGCCTTCCATAAGATACATAAAGCACGCAAGGACTACAAGCTCAATAAATACCTGGAAAGGATCAATCCTAAGGAACAATCGAAGAGCTATATGCAATTCCTAAGTTTTGTCTGGAATTTAAAGACTGAGGAATTGAAAGCAATCGCTAACCATTATTATCCAAAAGCAAATGAAGATCTGAATTAGTAGTTGAGTCGTTCTAAACGCACTTGATTATCTTTTTTCTTTGTGCTGAACTCTTGTAACAAGATGTATCCTTCTTTTGCGATGTATGGTATGATTAAATAATTGTCTTTCGAAGAAATAGGAATTATCTCTTGTTTGAACTTTCCGTCAATGAGCGTATTGATAAATAAATTCCAATTCTTTTGTTTCGTCTCATCATCTTTTTGATAATCTCTATAGAAAAAAACAACATCATTCCCGTCATTTATATTTTGAGAGAATAAATAGTCTGAAACTATCCATTTAGATTTTTCCTTTTCAAAAACCTTAGCACCTTTTACCGAAAAATTTTTATCGGTGTAGACATATACCATATCCGTAGTTTTTGAAGCTGCGTAATCACCTGATGGCTTAAATTTTTCAAAAAGAAATCCGACACTGCCATCTTTAGAGATGAAAATATCTCTTGGGTCTAGATAATACCCTTTTTCAACTTGTCCATATTTATTAATGTGATCTACATGATCTCGAAAATCTAAATCATAACTTATGGTTTTAAAGTCTGTGGCAAAAGTTTTTTTGTCTATCACCAATCTTACAAAACCAACGTGTTGAAAAGTAAAAGGTGTATAGTCCTTGCCAACAATTACAATTTTATCATCAAATGTTCGATCGTTATCCAAGCCGCCATAACTGATTGTTGAGAATCCGGTTATTCTTGATAAACTTGATTGAGGTCCAACTATTTCTTTCTTATGAACTTCTTTGCCCGTGTGCATATCTATTACTAAAAGATAGTATTTGCTTATGCTCTTTACTCGGTCACTTAGCAGTCCATAAAAATAGTTGCTATCCCTTTCTATATAGTAAAGTTTTTGAATTTCATTTTTAGACTCAGCGTTATTGTATTCGTATCGCCATAGTTCTTTTTTGTCTTTATCATATCTTAAAAGATGGTTATTCTTAACATAAGAACCATGATCTTCATAATCCAAAACAATGTAACCGCCTTCTTTTATTTCTACTATTTGAAAATCGTAGGTATATCCGTTCTTTCTTCTTTCCACACGAGCTTCTTTTTTTTGCTCTCTCCATGTTTCATTTTCGGTTTTCTCAGTAAATGTTCCATGGTCATAGTCGTATCGAACCTCTTTGTTGATAGTATTGTCTTTTAGATTAATGATCATGGTTGAGGGTGTATAGATCTCTTTGCTGTTAACAAAATTAGGATCGAAAGCACTTGGCCTTAAAATAACTCTATCATCAAAAGTCATGTACCCCATATAATTGCCAGTAAATAGTTCTCCTTCAAAAGTATTGTTTGCTACAGGGTTAAGGTTTTTGTCTAAGATGACATACTCAAACTTCTTTGTTTTTGTTCCTGATTTTCCATAATCGTAAATTGATACGTAGCCAAAAACATCTCCCTTCTCATTGTATATAGCATTCATACCAAGATAATTTCCCTTAGCTAGAGATATCATGTCTTGCGTCTGTGCGTTAATTGTGTTAGAAGTGAAGATGAAAGAAAGAAATACAAAGTATATAATTTTCATAAAATGAATTCGGTTTAAACGATAGCAAAAATATATTTTTAGATACTACTATGCTATTGTTCTAAAAACCCCACAATCACCCTATTCACTCCCAATTCGTACACCTTATTTTCAGAAAATAACTCTTCAAAGCTTTCCTGAAAAGTTTTCCACCTCTCTTTATCACTAACAATATAATTGAGTACCAAAATTCCTTTTTGAGAAAGTGAACTTTTACAATTTTCTAAGAATGATCTTTCGGTGATAAAAGTCGGAACATCTCTACTTTCAAACACATCTACTACAATAAGGTCATACTGCTTTTTATTTTTTTCTATGAAATGGCCTGCGTCGGCATTGTGAAAATGAATTCGTTTAAGAGATGGAATTGGTAACAACTCTTTTGCCCAATCAACAACCGTAGCATCTATTTCCACCAGATCCATTTCAGGGTGAAAACCCATTTTGTCCAGAATATTCACCGCACTTCCTAAACCAGTTCCCAAAACCAATACATTTCTTACAGCAGGAAGGCGGTCATTTATTTTCTCAAAAGCCAAGCCCAGCGGGCGATAACGGTCACCGTCAGAATAGATAGCATCTTTCGTAGCCAATTGCCATTGCCCTTTATAATAGAAAAGTTCCAACACAGGGT
The DNA here is from genome assembly GCA_965652995.1 of uncultured bacterium. Lineage (GTDB taxonomy): Bacteria > Bacteroidota > Bacteroidia > Chitinophagales > Chitinophagaceae > JAFIGV01. Next base: position 1,381 of record CBFGYQ010000141.1, on the reverse strand, counting down.
TCACCTCGCTGGAACTTTTCCGCACTTTCACAGGAAAAAAATAGCTACATATTTTTTGAAAGAAAGATAGTTGCATCGCTACGCGAAACTACTTCTTATAATACTTCATCGCTTCAGGAATATGTTTTTTGATGTTGGCAATACGGGTAGCATCACTCGGGTGTGTACTCAATATTTCCGGTGGTTTTGCACCGCCTTTTGTAGACATGCGCTCCCAGAACGTAATAGCTTCATTCGGATCGTAACCACTCATCGCCATAAATATCAACCCCATTCTATCGGCTTCGCTTTCCTGGTCACGAGAGAATTTTAAAAGCAATCCTGTACCACCGATACCCACTACCGTTCCGAATGTTTGCGAACCTGTTGCAGAACCTAATATTTGTGTAAGCGTTTGTCCCGCAGCTTGTTGGCTCATACGTTCGTTAGCATGGCGAGCCACAGCATGTGCTATCTCGTGACCCATCACCGCAGCAAGTCCGGCTTCATTTTGGGTAAGTGGCAAGATGCCTGTGTACACAGCTACTTTACCACCCGGCATACACCATGCATTCGCTTCGTTATTATTGAAAAGATTGAACTCCCATTGATAGCCTGCTACCAAATTAGCCTGATTGATACTTGCTAAATATTGTTGCACAGCAGTTGCCATCTTATTACCCAAAGTTTTTACCAGCTGTGCATCATTGCCACTCGTCACCGGTGGATTAGAAGCTTTGAATTTTGCATATTCCGTATTTGCTGCTGCGCGCATTTCATCTTCGCTTACAAGATTGAGTGCTTTACGACCTGTTACCGGATTGCTGTAACAAGAATACAGACCCAAGGAAATAGCCAATGCAGAAATGTATAAGACCGTCTTTTTCATGTTAAAAATGGATTTCTACATTCTGTAATAATTATTGTACCACAAAAGCGGGATTGCCAAAAATAAATATTGTAGAAATTTTTATTGTCCAAGCAAAACCAACCCTATTAAGCTTTTGCGGCGATAGCACCATTCATGGCAGCTGCTACTATTGTGCTTTCCCATGTAGTGTACCACCAACCATTCAACCAGTCAACTGACAGCAGCCGTCTGTTGTTCATACAAATGTGCATAATGTCCATCAAGCTGCATAAGTTCTGCGTGTGTGCCTTGCTCTGCTATTTGCCCCTCTTCCACCACAATTATTTTATCGAATTGCCAACTGGTAAATAGGCGATGTGTAATGACTAAAACAGTTTTGTTTTCTAAATAAGTTGTGAGATTCGTAAGAATATTTTTTTCTGTTTTGGTGTCTACGGCAGAAAGTGTTTCATCAAGTAAAAGAATGTTACTGTTTTTGAGTAAGGCTCTCGCTAAACCAATACGTTGTTTTTGTCCACCGGAAAGCATTAC
>CBFGYQ010000140.1:0-5926 GCA_965652995.1 uncultured bacterium | reverse complement strand
TCAACAATCATTGGTGTCGCGATCAGCAACTTAGCCCCTTCAGGTACATCTGCAAATTTTTTATCACTTACTTCTACCTTCCATTCAGCTTTAGGATTCATTTTTTCTTTCCAAGATTTTTTCTTGTGTGCCATTGAGTGTTCGTTATCGGTAATTGGTTATTGACTATTCACAATTGAAACTTATCATTGTTCTTGTGCTTCAATTCTATCTACTTTCATAATGCCGTCAAGTTCCAGCAAGCGTTGACTCAATACATCCAATTCTTCGCGGTCATGCACATACACCATGATCGTTCCTTTAAACACACCATCTGTAGAGTCAATACTCATAGAACGCATATTCATTTTCAATTCTCCAGATATCACATTGGTTATCTTTTGTATCACACCCACGTCATCTAAACCTGTGATCACCACACCGCTTAAGAAAGATATTTCTTTGTTCTTAGCCCATTTCGTTTTTACAATTCTGTGTCCATAGTTCGCAAGTAGTTGCGCTGCATTGGGGCAATCCGTTCTATGAATCTTTAAACCTTCGCCTGAAGAAACAAAACCAAACACGTCATCACCCGGAATGGGTTGACAACATTGAGCTAGTTTGTAGAGTATTTTATCGGAGCTTTCGCCAAAGATGATAAGCTCTGCCGCTTTCGAAGGTTTCTTTGCATGTTCTTCATCAACATGTTTAGGCACATCATGTTTTACCTCTTTTGTAGGATGAATGAGTTTGTCTCCAATCAGTGTAAAGTCTTTCAAGTCGCGCAACTCAATGCTACCTACCGCTACTGCATAATATAAATCAAGAGGGGAAGGCTTTTTATAATGAATACATAACTCGTTCAGATTTTGTTGAGACATCGCAGCGCCCAAATGATCCATCTTACGTTGTAGAATCTCTTTACCATCTTCTCCTATTTTTCTTTTCTCTTCTTTAAGATAATATTTGATCCTCGACTTAGCTTTTGCTGTGGTTACAAAACTTAGCCAATCTTCATTTGGTTTTTGTTTCGATGAGGTGATAACTTCTACTTGATCGCCACTCTTCAATTTATGACTCAACGGCACTAAACGATAATTGACTTTAGCTCCTATACAATGCGCGCCTAATTCTGAATGTATATCGAATGCAAAATCGAGTGCTGTAGCATCTTTGGGAAGAATGCGCATTTCTCCTTTTGGTGTGTAGAGATAGATTTCTTCTGTAAAAAGGTCAAGTTTGAAGTCATGTAAAAAGTCAAGGGTATCCGTATCGGGATTGGTTAGTACGTCTCTTAAATGTTGAAGAAATGCATCTAACTTGCTTTCTTGCGTGGTCGTTTTTCCTTCTTTATATTTCCAGTGCGCAGCAAGTCCCTTCTCTGCTATTTCATTCATACGAGCAGTTCGTATTTGTACTTCCACCCATCTACCTCCCGGACCCATCACAGTTGTGTGCAATGCTTCATAACCATTTCCTTTCGGTACACTTATCCAATCACGTAAACGTTCTGTACTTGGGCGATAAAAATTCGTAACGATAGAATACACTTTCCAACATTCTTCTTTTTCACGTTCGGGAGCAGAGTGAAGAATAATGCGAATAGCAAACAAATCGTACACTTCCTCGAACGAAACATGCTTGGTACGCATCTTATTCCAGATGCTGTGTATGGCTTTCGAACGTCCAAATATCTCAAACTTGAATCCTGTTTTTTCGAGTTCTTCCTTTATAGGTTTAATGAATTCATTGATGTATTTATTCCTATCTTTTTTAGTCTCTTTTAATCCTTTCGAAATTTCAAGATGCACTTCAGGCTGGGTATATTTCAATGCAAGATCTTCCAACTCCGATTTTATTTCATAGAGTCCTAATCGGTGTGCAAGTGGAGAATAGATATAAGTCGTTTCAGAAGAAATTTTTAGTTGTTTATCACGTGCCATGCTTTCGAGTGTGCGCATGTTATGTAAGCGATCTGCAAGTTTTATTAATATCACGCGTGGGTCATCGGCAAGTGTCAGTAATATCTTTCTGAAGTTTTCGGCTTGCACTGTACTACTCGCTTTTATATCTACTACGTTTGATATTTTAGTAAGTCCATCAATGATTTTAGCATAACTACTTCCAAATTCACGCTCCACATCTTCTAATGTAATTTCCGTGTCTTCGACCGTATCATGCAGCAAAGCACATATTGCAGATGTTACACCTAATCCTATTTCTTCTACTACTATCCTTGCTACGGCTATCGGGTGTAGTATATATGGTTCTCCTGATTTTCTGCGCATGTCTCTGTGTGAATCGGCAGCAATTTCAAACGCTCTTCGTACCAGTTTTCTATCCCCTTTTTTGATGCGTTGTTTCAAGGCGCGCAGCAATCCTCTATATTCACGAAGTATATGTTTTTTCTCTTCCTCTTCGTTCTTATCGTATGTTTTTACCTGTGTATCCATAAAGTTTTCTGTAATTCTAAAATACGACATATTGGGTGATTTCTTTTGTACTTAGTCTTGTTGTGCTATTGAAGATAAATTGTATCACTTTCTGTCCTACAATTTCATTATTCAGTATTAAAAAAGAATTGTGTCTAATTCATTTATATTTGCACCCTCGAAAAAATCGGGACGTAGCGCAGCCCGGTAGCGCACACGTCTGGGGGGCGTGTGGTCGCAGGTTCAAATCCTGTCGTCCCGACTTCAAAAAAACAAAAGCTCAACAATGTTGGGCTTTTTTGCTGTCTAGAAAATAAGTAAGGCACAGTTTTATAAATGTATTTTTACAACATAACTATCAATGCATTTTCAAAAACTGATCGTATTCATTTTATCGTTATCCTTATTCTCTAGTTGTGCTTTCACACGCATCAAACGAACAAAGGACATTGTCTTTACTGCACCCAATCCAGCTAATGGCACAGCGGTTCAAAAACTAAATGTTTATGCACCTCGTAGCAAAAAAGAACTCAAACCTGTAATGGTTTTCTTTTATGGCGGCAACTGGACATCTGGCAGAAAAGGACTGTACAGTTTCTTTGGCAGTCGCTGGGCGAGAAAAGGAGTGGTAACAGTAATTCCTGATTATCCCAAAAGTCCTGAAGCAGAAAATGGAGAAATGACGATGACCGCAGCTACTGCTATAAAATGGGTGAAAGAAAATATTGAACAATATGGTGGCAATCCTGACCAAATATTTGTTTCAGGACATTCAGCCGGTGGTCAGTTAGCAGCTTTGTCGGTTATTGACAATTCTTATTTTCAAAAATTACAAACAGTAAATCCTGTGAAGGGAATCATTCTTCTTGATCCTGCAGGCTTAGATATGTATCGGTATATGCGTGAAGTAGATTATGGACCTGACAGCTCATATCTTCAAATTTTCGGAAAGGATACGACCTCTTGGAAAAAAGTTTCTGCTATTTTTCAATTGCATAATAATATGCCTCCAATGCTTATTTATACGGGTGAAAGAACTTATTATACCATCAGCATTGGCGCACAACGATTTGTAAACAAAACAAAGAATTACGGCACTGATGTTACTTACAAAATCGTAAAGAGGAAAAAGCATATTCCTATGATCACTCAGTTTTTCAATACTGCAAATCCTCGATACAAAGAGATAAAAGCATTTATGACTAAACAACCTTAGAGTTTTGCCTGAATTGACTTAGATTTACTGTTATTAATTACAGTAAATTGTAAGTATGAAAAAACTATATGCTTCGTTTCTTTTTTGCATTTTGGGCTTTACCTCATTTGCACAGGAAAAAACAACACCTGCACTATCTGCACATACAAGAGCGTTAATAAAACAATTGGAGACTTCAACGAACAAAGAAGCACTTTTTAGAACCATACCTCACAGAACTCTTGCAGATGGAAAACTCTACATCAGTGCACTTATTAAAATATCAAATGCGGCATTGGCTGATAGAAACTTACAAAACTTAGGGGTGAAAATTGGTACGAAAGCAAAAGACATTTGGACGGTACAAATACCTACAGAAAAAGTGCTTCAGTTTGTAAAAACACAAGGAATAAGCTGCATAGAACTAGACCAACCTGCATTTCCAAGACTTGATCTAGCAAGAATAAAAACAAAAGTTGACTCTGTTCACGGCGGTTACAACTTACCGATGAAGTATACAGGAAAAGATGTGGTGATGGGGGTTATTGATTTTGGGTTTGATTATAACCATCCAACTTTTTATGATTCTACAGGCACTCAATTTCGCATCAGCAAAGCATGGGAGTTAGGAAGTGTTGGCACACCACCTACTGGCTATTCTTACGGCCATGAACTAGTGGATGCAAATGCTATAAAAGCAGCGAGTACTGACAATGCCGTACAAACACATGGCACTGCTGTAGCAGGTATCACATCAGGTTCAGGCAGAGGTGGCAATGCTACAAACCCTGCATTGTTTAGAGGCATATCCTATGAAGCAGAAATGGTTTTTGTAGGTGTGCGTCGAGATACGCTTGGCAACCAATGGATGCATGGCACTTTCACTGATTTTGTAGACGGCATCAACTACATTTTCAATTATGCTTCATCAGTGAGCAAACCGGCAGTTGTAAATATTAGTTGGGGTTCACAGTCTGGAGCACACGACGGAACATCTTTATTCAACCAAGCATGCAACAATCTTTCCGGGCCAGGTAAAATGATCGTAATGAGTGCAGGAAACGAAGGCAGTGACAAAATACATTTCAACAAAACGTTTTCAGCTACTGACACACTCTCATCATCTTTTATTACTTTCAGTAGCAATGTCTACCAACGCACATGGATTGATAGCTGGGGAGAGCCAACCAAAAACTTTTGTGCTTCAATAACACTCTATAACAATGGCATTCTTGGCAATACTACAGACTTCTTATGCGCAGATAACAACAGTCATAATCTATACATCATCAGTAGCAATGGATTGGACACCTGCTACGTAGATGTTAGAACGTCTTCATCTGAAATAAACAATAATAAACCACATATTTTCTTGAATGTTTTTAATAAATCTACTGATAGCATTGTGATAACCTTCAAAGCTAATGACGGCACAGTTCATGCATGGAATGAATCTTACTTCTACGGCTATGTGCAACGCTATTCAAGTCAGTTTGAGAAACTAGGCATTAGCTGGGCTGATGATGGCAATACAAACTACACGACCAGTGAAATGGGTAATGCAGATTCTGTACTTCTTGTTGGCGCATGGATGACGAAGAAAGCATGGTATAGCATTAATGGATCAACACCAAGCTTTCCCGGAACTTTTGATTCTATAGCAATTTTTTCAAGTTTGGGACCATCCGCTGATGGAAGAATAAGACCTGACATAGCAGCACCTGGATTTGGCGTGGCAAGTGCAGTTTCTTCTTTTGATGCTAGCTATACTGCGACAGGATCAAATAGTACTTATGTAATTAGTGGTTTCCAAGAACCTAGCAGCGGTAAAACTTACTATTATTATATGTTCTCAGGGACATCTGCCTCATCTCCAGTTGCAGCAGGCATTGTGGGTTTGTTGATGCAAGCAAAACCCGATTTACAGCCTTATCAGATCAAAAATCTTCTTTACGAAACTGCAACGATAGACAAGTATACCGGCAGTGTTCCAAACAATATTTGGGGTCATGGAAAGATCAATGCTTATGGTGCTATGAGAAAACTGGCACAGCAAACAGGTGTCTATAATTATCATGGTAAAAAACTCGACTGTGTACTCTACCCCAACCCAAATAAAGGAGCTTTTTCTTTAGATTATTTTGGCGACAAAACAGAGAATCTAACTCTTACAGTTGTGGATGTAAAAGGCACTGTAATCTCTACAGAAATATGGAAAGTTAATTCAGGTTATAATCAACGATCTCTAGATCTCAATCATTTATCGAAAGGCATCTATTTCGTAAAGATCAATTCTAATTCAGGAAGTGTGAACATAAAA
>CBFGYQ010000139.1:0-5932 GCA_965652995.1 uncultured bacterium | reverse complement strand
ATCGTAACTTTTGTACCCATTGAGTGGTAGAAATAAGCGAACTCAACACCTATAGCACCGGAACCAACAACGATCATGGATTTAGGCATTTCTGGTAAAACCATGGCTTCTCTATAACCAATTACTTTTTTACCGTCAATCGGTAAGTTAGGTAATTGACGTGCGCGACCACCTGTAGCAAGAATGACATATTTTGCTTGATGTGCTGTTGTTTTTCCATCTTCGCCGGTCACTTCTACTTCTTTTTTACCATTCAGTTTTCCGAACCCTTTGATCACTTCTATCTTATTCTTCTTCATCAAAAACTGAATGCCTTTGCTCATTTTATCGGCCACACCGCGACTGCGTTTTACAACTGCCGGAAAATCTGCTTTAAAGTCACTCACTTCGATACCATAATCTTTGGCATGTCCCAAATATTCCAATACCTGCGCAGATTTCAGCAATGCTTTTGTAGGAATACAGCCCCAGTTGAGACAAATACCACCTAAATTTTCACGCTCTACAATCGCTGTTTTAAAACCTAATTGTGCTGCGCGTATTGCTGCTACATAACCACCCGGACCACTACCAACCACTATAATATCGTATGCCATAAAGAGATAATTTTTTTAGAATTGAGGCGACAAACCTACACAAAAAACAGCATAACTATATGAGACAGTTTAAGTTTAATAACCTAACACATGACTGAATTTTAACGTCCTATAAAATAATTGGTCAAAATCTTTTCACACATCAAAATAGTTATTGTATTTTACCGACCAATTTTCATAATAGCAGCAATAAAAGATGAAAAAACAAGCTTTACTTTTTTTGGGATTGGCAACTCTATCCATGATATATTCTTGTAAAAAAGATGATGATAGTGTAACAAATGAGGGTACCATACCCGTAAAAGAAGACCACAGCGAAAAGACGACAGGTTTTCTGGTAAGTACCTTAACTATCAATGATGCTACAGATTTATTGAATCCAAATAGTTATTTTGAAGAGGCCACTGCTACGTTTGTAAGATCGATACAAGAAAATACTCCAGTGCTGGCTGATACCGTTTACATAAACAGTCTGGGTATGCTGGATGCATCAGGAAACATTCATTCACTTACTGTTGCAGATAATTTTGAACTAAACACAAGAGATACCTGTAATTGGACAGTGGTAGATACTACACATCCTGAGATACCTTCTTTTAAATTCAACTACCGTGTACCTTATCCAAGCATTTTGGGTAAAATTCCTGATACGGTAATAAGATCGAAAGGAATCAACCTGCCTATACAAATAGCCGGTGCAGACTCTGTTATCATGGCGATTGACGGCGACACACTTAATAATGGCGGCTTCAAAATAAAAACTCTTGCACCACCGTTGGCTAATTATACTTTTGCTTATGAAGACGTGAAATCAATAAGACCTTCTAAGCAAGACGGTTTGAGAAGGCGTATTATAATACAGGCGTATAAAACGACGGTTATTCCTTTCGACGGAATATATATGCGCTTCACAAAAGTTTATCGTTTCAATGCAAGCTTCTGGGTGAAGAGAGAACCGTGGGATTAATTTAAATACCGCTTTCAAAACCAAAACATGCACTCTAGAAATTTTTTAAGGACAATAGCCGTTTCAGGTATTGTCCTTTTTCTTGGTGCCGTTTTATATAGCTTATTTTTCGACATCACCTTAGAGTTGCCAATAGAAGCTTTTTTTTCGATGGCGCCGGTATGGCTGGTGTTGGTCTATGGAATTCTAATAGCACCGCCTCTTGAAGAATACAGTTTTCGCAGTTGGCAAAAGAACTCTAACAAAAGACAGTATGTTGCTCCCATATTGTTTTTGCTATTTAGTTTAGGAACCAATATTGTATTTATTTCAATGGCTGTTATTACAGTCATTATTTATTGGCTCTATTTTCAAAAGATTCATCCAGTCGTTATCATTATTCCTACAAGCATATTATTTGCTGTAGGACATTTGCCTGTAGAGGATTATGGTTTAGATTTTTGGGTCATGTTTGCAGGGTATTTAGGCGGAGCGTTGTTATTCTCTTATATAAGGATTAAGTACAGTTTGAAAACCTCCATTCTTGTTCATGCATTGTGGAATTTTACTGCCTTGTATCTTCTGAATTTCAATCAATATCATTTCAAAACACAAGAGCTTGATCTATCTACAGCCGTAGACAAAATAAAACTGAAACGCTATTCTGTTTTTGATTTTCAATTGAGTAATTCTTCAAACTATGGGATGGATAAAGTGAATACGGAATATAGCTCCAGTCAGGAAATATTATCGTCGTTGCTACATAATGATGACAGCACCATTGTTACTGTAGAGACATTTCCTCTCACGTTTTATTCTTTGGATGTCTCCACCAAAAACGGGGATATAAACTATAACGAGGTGGTGAAAAAACTCATTCCGGTTTTTGATGTTCGGTTAGATACTACGATTGAAGAGAGGAATGGATATATGATCTTTTTAGAAAACAAAAACTTGCTGCAGTCAGATTCCAAAGGAACTTCATTGGGTGCTTTCGGTAATGTAAAGATGCAAACGTCTGTATATGCCTTCGCCAAAGAACTGCAAGAGCGATACGCTGTTCCGTTTTTTTCCGCTGATACTACTGCAATAAACATCAACTTTAATGAACAACTTTCATTAAGTAGTCAACTGGAGAACTTAAAGAAAAAGGGATTTCAACTAAAGCCTGTAAAGAGGAGGATGAAGATCCTGTCTGTTACAGAAGATTAGTAGCTTTCCCTTAACATTTCTTATAAAAATCGCCTTAGCGCAAAAACTTATATTTGCTCTCCTAATCCATAACTTAAACACCTTATTTTTTGATAATGATGCTTAGGAAACTATGTGTGCTTTTTTCTGTGAGTCTATTGTTGATGAATACCAACTTGCGAGCGCAAGATGATGTGCAAACCTTCCGTAATTTTCAGTTTTCTTTTAACAGAGTGAGTCAGGCGTGGATGGCTTATAATGATGGACTTAGTAAATTGTTTAAAGAAAGAGGATTAAAATATCCTTCTAAAGATATTTATTTGCGCAGCTTCAAAGCCAGCAATGATATGGAGCTTTGGGCACGTGATAGTGATACCGCTGAATATAAACTGGTAAAAAATTATCGTATTTGTGCATTATCCGGAATACTTGGTCCCAAGCGTTATGAAGGAGATCGTCAGGTGCCGGAAGGTTTATACTTCATAGATGACTTCAATCCGAAAAGCGATTTTTATCTTTCCATGCTTATCAATTATCCCAATTATTCTGACATGGTTTTGGGTAATAAAGAAAAACCGGGCGGCGATATTTACATACATGGCGGTTGCGTAACGGTGGGTTGCATGCCACTTACAGATCCTGTTATTCAAGAGATGTATGTACTTTGTTTGAATGCCAAACTGAGCGGACAAAACTATATTCCAGTACATATCTATCCTACGCGTTTCAATAGAGTAGGGTTGAATTTCTTAGGTAAACAATACAGAACAGATCTGGATAAGCAGAAATTTTGGGTGAACCTGAAAGCCAGTTACGATTATTTTGAAAAGAACCACAAATTGCTTCCTGTAATGTATAGTTCTGATGGACGTTATGTTTACTGATGAAATCTTAAATTCGCTGCTCAATTCTTAATAATAACGTGAGTAAATATTCTTTTGCTATTTTACTGCTATTGTCTGCCAGCTTTTATCTTTCCTGCGAAAAAGAAGTAGATATTGATCTTGACAGTGGTGAAACGAAGTTGGTAGTTGATGGACAAATAGAAACTGACGGTTATCCTTTGGTTGTACTCACCAAATCTATAGGTTACTTTTCTAAGGTAGATCTGGCAACATTGGAAAACAGTTTTGTTCACAACGCTTCTGTTCGTGTATCGGATGGTATTAGAACCATACAACTGAAAGAATATGTAATTGATACGGGTTTCAATGGAAGTAATAAGTTTTCTTTTTACAGTATAGATACGGCAGATGTTACTTCTTTAGCATTTAAAGGAGTAGAAGAAAAATATTATAGTCTTACGATTGAGGCAGAAGGAAAAACCTATACTTCTGTTACCAAAATTCCTGCTGTGAAAGGCGTGGATTCCATGTGGTTCAGAAAACCGGCAGGAGATGTTGTGGTGGATGATGCCGTATTGATGTATGTTCGTTATCAAGACCCCGACACTTTAGGGAATTATATGCGTTATTTCACCAAACGGAATAGTGAGTTCTTCTTTACACCGTTCAATTCTACGTTTGACGATCAAATTGTGAATGGAACGATTATAGACAGCCTTAGTTTGCTAGCCGGTTATAATAGATCCAAAGAACCAAATTTCGATTCTGTAGGTTATTTTTTTCGTGGCGATACAGTAACTCTTAAATGGTGTGCAATTGATAAAGGAACTTTCAAGTTCTTCAGCACTTTTGAGTTTGCTACAGGCTCTGTTGGAAACCCGTTTTCATCTCCGGTGAATGTAACAAGCAATATTAAAGGTGGGGCTTTGGGTGTTTGGGCAGGTTACGGAGTTCAGCAAACTACCAAGATTATCAGCAAATAATAAACAAGACAATAAAATAACTTGTACTTATTGAGGTGTAAGCAATAAAATAGCATTAACCATTAACTTGCAACAACCAACATAAAAAAATTAGAAAAAGAATCTTATATGAGTAATACCACAGAAACAGAAAAAATTGAATGCCTTATTATAGGGTCTGGTCCGGCAGGTTACACTGCAGCTATTTATGCAGCACGTGCTAATCTAAAACCTGTTTTGTACCAAGGATTACAACCTGGTGGACAACTTACTATTACTACTGATGTAGAAAATTATCCCGGTTATCCTGATGGTATTATGGGGCCGCAGATGATGGTAGATTTTGAAAAGCAAGCCCAAAGAATGGGAGCTGATATTCGTTGGGGCTATGCTACGAAAGTAGATTTTACGAGCAGACCTTATAAAGTGCAGATAGATGAAGAAAAATGGATAGAAGCTACTGCTATAATTATTGCTACAGGGGCATCTGCAAAATGGTTAGATCTTCCATCCGAACAAAGACTTAACGGACATGGCGTTTCTGCCTGTGCAGTTTGTGATGGCTTTTTCTTCAAAGGACAAGAAGTGGCTATCGTAGGTGCCGGTGATACGGCTTGTGAAGAAGCCATTTATCTGTCTAAAATTTGCAGCACCGTACACATGTTGGTACGCAAAGGAGAAGATGGAATGAAAGCAAGTAAGGTGATGCAGGATCGTGTGAAAAAAACATCTAACATAAAAGTGTACTGGCATACAGAAACTTTAGAAGTTTTGGGTGAAGACAAAGTAACCGGTGTGAAAGTGCGTAACAATGAAACTGGTGCAGAAGATGTGATCCCGGTTAAAGCATTTTTTGTTGCAATAGGTCACCAGCCAAACTCAGACCTGTTCAAAGACTTGTTGGATATGGATGAATCGGGCTATATTCTTACAAAACCAGGTACATCAAAAACAAATATCGAAGGTGTTTTTGCTTGCGGTGATGTGCAAGATAAAATATACAGACAAGCAGTAACAGCTGCAGGAAGCGGTTGTATGGCTGCTTTGGATGCAGAGCGATACCTTAGTGTATTGGAACACGCGGCGAGTGAAGCAGTTCCTGCATAATTTTTAATAAAGTAATTCTTAGATCCCAAGTAGAAAAATTACTTGGGATTTTTATTGAACAAATAATCAGTACTACATTTATACTTTCATGATTGACGAGCAATTTATCAGACGCTGTTTAGAGCTTGCTTCAAAAGGGAAGGGAAATGTAGCTCCTAATCCTATGGTCGGTGCTGTATTGGTACATGATGGAAAAATTATTGGAGAAGGTTGGCATAAGGAATACGGAGGAAATCATGCGGAAGTGAATTGTATTGAATCTGTGCATGAAGATTTTCGACATCT
>CBFGYQ010000138.1:0-5933 GCA_965652995.1 uncultured bacterium | reverse complement strand
TCGGACAACAGTAATAAAGAACCTATTATTTTGTACTGTAGTTTCTAATAAAATAATCAGTATGAAGAATCTATTATTGTTATTCAGTATAATTGGTATTATGGCTATTGCTGCCTGTAAAAAAGCATTTGAAAGCGATGCCACTTATACCATAACTGGAAAAATGCTGACAGACTGCAGCGGTGAGCCTCTTGCAAACTATGGCATAAGATTACGTTATAAAAGCGGTGGTCCTTTAGATCCTAAGGAAAGTACCGTATTGGGAATTGATACAACAGATGCACAAGGCAATTTTACATTTTCAAACATTCCTGTAAAATACAAAAGTAGTCTTGCTATTTTTCATGATATAAGTAATGAAGACTTGACAATATGGTGGAGCGGTTCTGTAGACGTTCGTCAGGATGGAGATGTTGTGGATTTGGGTAATTTTTATGGGTCGCATTCAGATGTTGCTTTAACTAAATTTAATATTGATATTACCAAGTTTAATTCATTTGATACACTTTATATTGGACAAGGGTGGAACAATTATAATTATTTATATCCAATATCAGACAATATAATTTTTGAATTTGGTAGGAACTACAATGTTCCCGGTCGTGCAAATGAAACAGATAGCTTCAAAATATTTTGGGGCATTGGTAGAATATTTTACGACAGTTTAAGTAAAAATCATTATCAAACTCCTGATAGTAAGTATCATACATTTAAATGTAGAGCTTATACTTGTAATGTAGAAGATACTATAGTGTTTAGTATACCTTAAAAAGTTCTGCCATTGTTAGTTAAAACTATTCCCGTCTATGACTATTATGGGCAGAAAGATAGCTACATAGCAACTGGATATTCAAGACAATACTAAGCTGTGTACCTACAACGTTCCTGCTTCAGTTATCAACTGGCAGAGCGGTAATTCCACCGTTGTTGGTCAATAAGACCAACAAATTGAGTAATTAATTTTTTCTTTCCACCATCGTTAATATAGTAGCCATACCCACCAATGGATTTTCTTCATCTTCATCCAGCATCTCTACTAACCATTTTACTACTCCGCGTTTAATGAGTGTCTTAGGTTCATCAGGATTTTCGGTTACATCGTTAGGAAGTTTTTGTTTGCAGGTAAAACGAATGTGAATTTTTGCACCGGGGTAAACAGGCTTTGTAAAACGTAATTCATCAATGCCATAATTCAGCAACACCGGATTTTTATCATAGCTATCTACAAACAAACCTGCTGAAATACTCATGATAAAATAACCATGTGCCACTTGTTGGTCGAACATCGTTCCTGCAAAATCTGTATCCACTTTATGGGCATAAAAATTATCACCACTTAGTTCTGCAAAGCGATCAATATCTTCTGAGGTTATTTCTCTAGCAGCAGTTATGAGTTGGTCGCCAACGTTCAGTTCTTCATAGTGTTTTTTGAATGGATGAATGTCTGTAATATTTCCTTTTGCTCCTTGCTGATAAACGTTGGTAATAGCCGTTATAGTTGTAGGACTTCCTTGTATAGCTGTGCGATTGAGATAATGCAATACGCCACGTTTGCCACCCATTTCTTCGCCACCACCTGCACGTCCCGGACCACCATGTACCAACATCGGCATTGGCGAACCATGTCCTGTACTTTCTTTAGCACAATCTCTATTCAAGATCAGAATTCTTCCGTGCATTACAGAAGAACCTAGCACAAATTCACGAGCGATTTTATCATCTGCAGTTACTAGTGAACATACCAATGAACCTTTACCCATTTTTGCTAGTTCTATAACATCGCTTAGAGTTTCATAAGGCATGATGGTACTCACAGGACCAAATGCTTCTATATTGTGTACATCAGTTTTAGTAAAAGGGTCATCATTAAAAAATACTAATGGCGGTAAGAAAGCACCTTTGTTTTTATCAGCACCAGTCACTTCAAATTTTTCCAAATCACCGATCACCAACTCTTGCGTTTTCGCCAACTGTGCAACTTTTTCTTTCACTTCTTCACGCTGCGACTGCCCAGCCAATGAACCCATGCGAACACCTTCAACACTTGGATTACCAATGATGGTTTGCGCTAATCTTTTTCCTAGAGCTATTTGCACATCTTCAACCATATTTGTAGGCACCATGATGCGGCGAACGGCCGTACATTTTTGTCCTGCTTTGGTTGTGATCTCTCTTGCAACTTCTTTAATGAAAATATCAAACTCAGGCATGCCGGTAGTAACATCAGTACCCAATACACAACAATTCAGTGAATCAGCTTCGAGGTTAAAAGGTACTGCTTCTTCCACCAAACGAGGATGTGATTTTAATTGTTTTCCTGTAGATGCAGAGCCGGTAAACGTTACAACATCCTGATTTTTTACATGGTCAATAATCCCGCGAGCAGAGCCGCAGATTAACTGCAAGGAACCCTCTGGAAGAATATTTGATTTGATAATCTCTTCAAACACCGCCTCAGTCAAAAACGATGTAAGCGTTGCAGGTTTTACAATCGCCGGAACTCCTGCCAATAAATTTACTGCTACTTTCTCCAACATCCCCCACACCGGAAAATTGAACGCATTGATATGAATAGCTACACCTTCTTTGGGTGTCATGATATGATGTCCCATGAACGAACCACCTTTGGAAAGCGGCACAGCATCACCATCTACATAATAGGTTTCATCAGGAAACTGACGGCGCAAACTTGCATTAGCAAACAAATTTCCAATACCACCTTCTATATCTACCCAACTATCACTTTTTGTAGCACCCGTTAAAGCACTTAATTGATAAAAATATTTTTTCTTTTCCAGTAAATGCATCGCCAAGGCTTTCAACATTCTGCCGCGCTCATGAAACGTCAATTTGCGCAATGCCGGACCGCCTACTTTACGTGCATAATCCATCATTGCTGCAAAATCAAGTCCATCGCTGCTTGCCGTGTAGATTGCCTCACCTGTGAGGGCATTGTGTAATGTTTCACCTTCTTTATTCGCCGTTACCCATTTGCCTTCTGCGTAATTCTTTAGTTGTGTAAGTGCCATGATTGTATCAAGATATGGTTTGCAAAATAAAGCATTTATTAGAGTGATTATAGATAGACATTTACAAAGCATCATGAACCTACTGTTGTTTCGGATAAGTCTCTCGGAGAGGACTCCTGCTCTCTGTGTTCAAGTCCCTTACAGGAGAATCGAACAGAACGTTAGTGATATTGCTTTCCTTGATTCAAGCCTTCGTATATTAGCCGCTTAATAAGCACCATGAAACCTACTTCTAAAGCAGGTAATTTAGAAAAACTATTCGCTAATCTTCCTTGGATCGTAATCACCGTTGGCATCATCCTTCGTTTTGTTTCTTATCTCCAAAACCGCAACCTAATTATTGATGAAGCCAATATTGTTCGCAATCTATTTGAGAGAGATTTTGTCGGATTGCTATCACCATTGAGTTATGAGCAATACGCACCTCCTGTTTTCCTTTGGATAGAAAAGGTCTTATCACTCACATTTGGTTTTGGGGAGAAAGCTTTGAAGTTGTTTCCTATGTTTTGCGGCATTACGATGTTGTTTTTATTCTACGATATCCTAAAGAGAATAATTGACAAAAACATCGTTTGGATTCCCTTGGCACTGTTAGCATTCAGCCCCTACTTCACAGAATTCTCTACCACTATCAAGCAATATATTTCTGACAGCTTTATAGTGCTTTTGCTTGTTTGGTTGGCGTTAAAGGTTGATATTTTCAAAACTCCGAGATCAAAATTTATTACAGTTTGGAGTGTAGCGGGAGTGTTATGCATAGCGTCTTCAATGCCTTCTGTATTTGCACTTGCAGCAGTTGGTTTTTATTATGGTTGGCAAAGCATTCAACAAAAAAAATGGAAGCAAATAGTTTTTCTTTTATTGATAGCAGGCATTTGGTTAGGAGCTTTTGCTGTTTATTATTTTGCTATTCTAAAACCTCAAATAGAATCTAACTATCTACAAAACTATCATGCAGAATATTTTCTATATGGCACACCCAGCAATGCTCAGGAATGGGAACATAACAAAATGAGGTTGAAAGAGCTTGTGAACAATGCTACAGGTTATGGTGCCACCAATTATTACGTCGCATTTACATGCATTATAATTGCAGTAATTGTTTCTATCAGAAAACGGTTTGATTTATTTATTCTAGTCTTTACTCCTATTCTTATAACCCTAATTGCTGCAGCACTCAATCAGTTTTCGCTCATTATGCGCGTGAGTTTGTTTTTGTTGCCGTTGATCGTTTTGTTGTTTGCAATAGGGATGAATGCAATTTGGAAAATCAGATTACTACCTGTAAAAATCACAGTTGTAATTATTGGATTAATAATGGCAAAAGACTTTAATGGGTTTAAGTTGTTTTTTGAAAGATCGGGCTTTCATGAGATCACAGAGGGGTTGGATTATGTGAATAGGAAGAAGATTACTTCCGATCAATTATTTGTACATGATGCCAGCATTCCTACTTACATCTACTACACAGAAATTGATCCTAACAGAGAAAGATATTCAAATATAGTCGGTGCGCGTCGTATGAAGTGGGATAGTGATTATACAAAAGAGACAAAAAATCTATCAGACACCACTTACTTCCTCTTTACTGGTGGTTTTGGTGAAACAGAGAAAGCCAAACGCATTCAACAGATAGAACAAAACATGAAGCAGATAGACTATTTTGAAAAGTATATCTGCTTCGTGTATGGTTATGTGCCTAAATAATAGAATGACAATGCGTTACACACTAACCCCAAACTGGCGTAAGTGGTGTGTGGCATGTTTGTACAATAGCTGGATTGACATGCCATAGTCCAATTCTCCCATAAATGGATTCATCACATATTTCTTCTTTGTAGTATCAAACTCTTGGAAAAAATTATTGAGTTCCAATTGCAAATCTTCAATAGCTTCTTCTCTAGTTGCAAACTCAACCGGTGGGGGCGTATCTGGCAATAAGCTGTTAGGAGTATTTTCTTTAAAAGGTTTTTCGGTCTTTAGCCATTCCTGTATTTTCGGTACTTTTTCTTCTTCGGTTATCAATTGCATTTCAGGATTTCCATAAGCCATTGCCACATACTCTGCCAAGTGTTCTATCATTTGTTGCAGATTCATTTTGCCCCAAACAGGTTGTGTGTTTGCAGGTATTTTTTGGATCAGTTGAACCAAATCTCTCTTTAAAAATTTTGCTTTTGCGGTAAGGTTTTGCATGGGATTATAATAATTGCTTGATTAATGTTTCTTGTGTTATTCCTTCAGCCTCAGCTTTAAAATTGCGTACTACTCTGTGTCTCAAAACAGACAACGCCATGGCTTGCACATCTTCAATATCAGGAGAATATTTCCCTTTTAGAAGTGCATGACATTTCGCCCCTAAAATTAAATATTGAGATGCACGAGGGCCGGCACCGTAGGCTATATATTGTTTTGTTTTTTCTGGTGCTGACTCAATACCGGGGCGAGTTTTATGAACTAAGTTCACTGCATATTCTAACACATTATCCGGCACAGGAACTCTCCTCACTAAATCTTGAAAAAAAAGAATGTCTTCTCCATGAAGTACTTTCTCTAAAGTCTCTTGTGACGCACCGGTTGTGTTTTTTACTATACGAACCTCTTCTTCAAAACTTGGATAATCCAATGTTATCATAAACATGAAACGATCCAATTGTGCTTCTGGTAGTGGATAAGTCCCTTCTTGTTCTATCGGGTTTTGTGTAGCAAGTACAAAGAATGGTGCCGGTAATTTATAAACGGTTCCACCGGCCGTTACATTACGTTCCTGCATCGCTTCTAATAATGCTGCTTGTGTTTTAGGTGGTGTACGGTTGATCTCATCCGCCAAAATGATATTGGCGAATACAGGGCCTTTTAAAAATTGAAAATGTCGTTCTTCATTCAATATCTCTGCGCCTACAATAT
>CBFGYQ010000137.1:0-5962 GCA_965652995.1 uncultured bacterium | reverse complement strand
AATAACTGGATAAAAGAGCCGCAACAAAAAATTGTTGCGGCTTTTTCTATTAATTAAAGTAACTCTATTAGAATTTATTTGATGCTATCAGAACAATTCTAAAAATTATTTCTTTTCGATTTTTATAGCCTCTTGTCTTTTAGCGTCTTGGTATCTTAACAAATATATTCCAGGTGAAAGTATGGATATATCTAAATCTATTTCGTGAGATCTTACCAATTGATTAAAAATTATTCTACCCATTATATCAACAACAGAGATTTGTGCATTCCCTTTTATCTCACCAAAAATTTTTACTTGCAATTTGTCTGTTGCCGGATTAGGATAGACTGTCAAAGCAAAAGCATCTTTAGCATTTACAAATGCAGAAACTGTTTTTGAATAAGCAACACTACCATTCACTTCAGTAATTTTCAGACGATAATAGTTCATTCCATCAAAAGGTTTTTCGTCCCAATAAGTATAGTTGGACGGCATACCATGTGCATTAATGTTTTCAATTCCGGCAAACTGTTTACCATCACTACTTCTTTCCAAAACAAAGGCATCTGAGTTTTCTTCGTTTAAAGTATTCCAATCAACACGATTTCTTGTATCTACGTTTGTTGCTGTAATATCACCAAGTTTTACTGCAAGTGGTAATCCTGTTTTTAAAGCGATAGTGCCACTACTAAAACTTGTAGCAACAAACTCTACATAACGAAGACCTTGATAAGTACCTATTGAAAAATGATTGGTATCTGCTACACTGGCGTATGCATACTCTTTATATCCGGTTGCTGATGGGTTGTATGGATCAGTTCCGTTTACTTTATAGACAATCAGATTTTGAAGATTTCCAAAACTGCTTTGGGTTGCTATATCTGTGCTATCTGTATTATCAAAATAAAAACGAACACTTACCGGTGCAGAAAGATTTCCGTTAATAGTTGCTGCCCATGTTCTGTTTATTGGATAATAATATCCTGTTTGCCCGAATGGATTGCTCAATTGCAATGTAGTTCCCGTACCGTATTGCGTGCGAATTTTACTACTAAAGTTTACCGGAAAAACAGTTCCATTAATAGGAGTGGTAGCAGGTTGTTTAATACTCATAAATAGATTTCCCGAAGCATTCGGAAGATTTTGCCAAGGGGGTAACGTAGTATTGGGGTAAACAAATTCACTATAGTTACAACTATTCACAAGGTTGGTGTTCACAAGACTGTCGCCGGGTGTTTGCGAGAGGAAATAGCCGCTATTTTCATAAGCACCTAAATTTATTTTTCCTTGATTGAAGCGAATATTCCCATCGAGGTCAGAAGCATAAGGCGAAATAAAATTACTGTTAGAACCTGCATTTATAGCAGGACTACATATAAACAAGTGATAATCTCCGCCATCAGAAGGGGCGCTTGTAGTGAATATCGGATTAATGAAATTAGGCGTCATCTTTATCATGTCAGTTCCAAAGTTGTAAGTCTGTCCCATTACAATGCTGTTGTTCACTAATAGTTGTGGTTTGTAGGTGGTGTCAATGTTCTTCATGGGCGCACCATCATTGCCCCAAATAATGGAATTAGTAATGGTAGCTACAGGTGTTCCTGTTACAAAATAGTGATTGAACGCTCCATAATTGGCAACGGCTTTATTGTTCGCTATTGTGCAATTACCTATAAAGACAGTACTGCTATCCGTTTGGATACCACCACCATCATTGTAAGAATAATTTCCGGTGATCAAAGAGTTGTGAATATTTAAGTTGCATCTGCTCGCATAAATTCCTCCTCCATAAAACAATGCTTTGTTTCCTTGGATTTTACTGTGATGTATATTCACCGTGCCAGGACCAATATTAGCAATACCACCACCATAAGCAGCACTATCATTCATCACCTTACAGCCAAAGATCATAGCATTATTACAGAAAAAATTCGAAAGCGCACCGTAATAACCTCTATTGTTTCTAAATGTACAAAACATGATGTCTGCACCTTTGTTGTTGGTGCCGCTTAAATAAGCATTCGCTTGGTTAGCCATTCCCGAACCGGAAACACCACTAATGCTTATACCATTTACCATCATGCTCAGAGCGTTAAAATCAGTGTTGCCATTTTCTATTACAAAATTGTAAAGTTTGGTATTAGTATTATTCGTTCCTGCTGCTATCACTACATGGTAGGAATTATCACTATTGTTGTTAACTGTACCGATGTCTCCACTGAGTATAGAAGGGTTTTGAGGAAAGCCTCCTGAATAAGTTATTTGTCCATTGACATGACCACCCATTACCCATACACCATCCGGTATCACAAAAGATTTTTTACGATTGTTATTGCTGCTACAAAGCATGCTGTCAGCCGTGTATAAGGGTTTGTAAGTGCCTTTTGCTACATGAACTTTAGTGATCGTAGCATCATATTTTGCTGCTTTAAGAGCATCCGCTAATTCTGGAATTGCATTTGCCCAGCTACTTCCATCTCCTCCACTTGCTGCACTACTATCAACATACACAATCCCGTTAGCATCTGGTACACCCATTTGATATTCGTAAGCACCTATATCCACGGCACCTCCAATAATGCGGCTTTTACCATCCATATCTACAGTTTGTGTTGCATTGAGAAAGCTATTACTACCGGCCGTAATAGCAGGGCTGCATCGGTTAAGGTGATAATCTCCCGCAGTGAACGGTGCCGTCATATACGAAGGTTGGCTTACAAATTGTGGATCAACGTCAATATTATCTGTAGAAGGTATAAAAGAATTGAATACCGATGCTTGACCTTGTGTTACGGAATATCTTATGTTAAAAATTCCTGTTCCGGATGCGACTATTGGATTAGTAGCATTGGCATCGCCCCAAAGAATACTATTCTTAAACTCAAACAAACTAACGGCATCCGTATAAATGCTTTTTACATGTGCCGGATCATATTTATTACCGGAAAAAACACAATTGAGCAACTTGACATTTGGAAAGCTATAAATGCTGTTACCATGCACGCCAAACACACCGTTGTTTATAGTTGCCCCATAATTTAAGGTCACAGAATTTCCTGTGAATATACAGTTGTAAAAATCAGCCGTTGAACCACCAATGATAGTTACTGTTCCGAATTCTGAAGTATTCCCTGCTATTTTACAAAATCGAAAATTAAGATTAGAATGAATATAGACTGACAGGGATTGTAGCGCATACCCAACTGACAGATGACTCCCGCTTATTGTTGTATTGTTTATAATATCTGTGTGCTCCAATGTGCCAGTAACGCCTGAAAACGAGGTTGTGAAGCCTGTTCCTGCATTATTTGAAATTTTACAATTAGCAATATTCACGTTGGAGGATTGCTGAGCATATAGACCTGCTCCTGCATTATTTCCTACTTGAAAACCGTTTACAAAAATTGCTGAAGCACTACCATTTGCATTACCATTTTTTATAGTAAAACCATCTATAGTAGCATTGTTGGCACCAGGCATGATCACTACATGATAGGCATTGTCGGTATTGTTATTAAGAGTACCGATGTCTCCATCCAATTCTGTTGTGTATAGGTGTGGCACTCTTAAGTTGGCAAAAACTCCGCTACCGAAATAACCGCCGTAAACCGTTACACCCGATTTCATTACAAACGAATTAAATCTGTTGTTAAGCGTTATAACTGCAGTATTTGTATCAGGTCTTGTAGGTTTATAATTACCCGCCGCCACTCTTACTTCATCACCTATACTACTTTGGTCTATCATGAGTTGCAGATCGCTGCTTGCGTTTGTCCAGCTACCACCGGATCCATTGCCTGTTGCTGTTTGTGTAACGTAACGAATGGTTCCATAACCATTATTATGCATTGCAATACAGCAAACGACTATGATGATGTAAATAATCTTTTGCATGATGATTTCTTTTGATAATGAACAATTAAGTCTTCTAAATACTTTTTACTCTTTTATAAGCTTGGTTGTTTGTAAAACATGCCCTTTTTGATCTGTAAGTTTTAAGAAATAAACACCTGTACTCATAGCCGACATATCTAAACTTGTAACAAATTTTCCTTTGTAGATCAACTGTCCATTGATGTTGGTAAGTGTGATATTTTGTGGTTTAAAGAAATAGATAGCATTCTTTGTAGGGTTAGGATAAAACAATGGGGCATGGCTATTGGTAAAATCATGAATACTTGTAGTAGTAGGATTGGGTTCGTTGTACACACTATCCACCTCTAAGTCTGTCAATGCACGATCATACACTGCGATATCATCCAACTGCCCTTGAAATAATTGCCATGTATATGCGATAGCACCAAAAAACATATCTGCGCTATCGGGTGTTGGCGTGCCGCCATTACAAGTTTTTGTGTATTGACCATCTATGTAGTATTTCCACACTGCGCCATCGTAAGTAATTGTGAAATGGTTCCATTTGCTAACAGCAACACCAGCTGCATTTAGTGTGTCCAATTCCATATAGGTTTTACAGATCGTCCAATCATTACCATCACCTAATCCCACATCAAACGTATTGTTGCTGTAGTAGTTGTAACCCACACACATGTGTCGGTGTGGGTCCGTGTTCATCAACGTTTGTTGTGTACGCAGGCTATCATCTGTACGAAACCAAATGCCAATAGTATAAGGTTTACTTGGATCGAAAAATTTTGTATTGGTTTTTAAATAATCATTAGTGCCATCACAATTAAATGCCATTGCAGCATTTCCAAAACGATCTTGCCCAAATACAGGATTGGGGTTGTTGGATAGTAAATGGTTGATGCCCATGTCGTCATTTACTGTATTGCTAAATGAATATTTTGAAACAATTCCATTGCTTACCTGAGCCTTAGTATGGTTTGTAAGCAGTAGCAAAATAGCGGCTGTAGCAACTAATATTTTTTTCATGCTTTATTATTTTTTTTTGACTTGAAATAATACCATCCTACATATCCTACACGTAGGATGATATTTTTGATTTGAGAATTGATATTTAGTGCGAGTCATAAAAGACATTGGTTTGTCTCCAAAGGCTACTAGCATCTTGTTCGTGAATACCGTCCCAATCGCCATCAGCAGGCGCAGTAGCATTTCCATCACCGTTAGTATCGCCACCTCTTGCATCATCATATATCGAAGTAAATATTACAGAAGTACTGAAGGTCATTTCGTTAGGGTTGTTGTTGTAGCTGTAACCTGAACTTGGTTTATACATTTTCATAATTACATTCGGTCCAAAAATGAGATGGTCAGGGGCGTCCACTTCCATTCCCTCTGTTACATAAGGCACTTCAGTTACATTATATGAAACGGTAATTCCGCCACCAGCTGAGCCATACATATAGATGCAGTTTCTGGTGTTGGTTTCACTTGGGTTATTTGGATTATGAAAAATATTACTTGGGTCTACAGTAAAATTGTTATTACAATTGAAAGGAACATCATTATCGTACAAAGCGTTATTTGTGAAAATTTGAGTAGCAGTACTGCTATAGTAACCTGTAGAGAAAGCCTGTGCTTTATCAATAGCACCACCGTTCGGTGCAGTATGTGCAATGATGCAATGATCAAACTTGAATGGATGAGGTTTGTTGCCACCGCCAGATGTTATGGCAGTCCCGGTACCTTTACCGGCATATAAAAATTGGCAGTACATGAATTCACTTGCTTGATCACTTTCTAAAGTAATTCCACCCCAATCTCCTTTTGCAGGAAGAGTAGCTGTGCCATCACCATTGTTATCACCACAATATGTATCATCTTTTATGGATGTAAATACAATGGGATTAGCAGCAGTACCATTAGCTATTATCTTATCATCCCAGGTCCTTATTCTACCATCACCCTTAAACTTGATTGTAACACCTGCTTGTATTGTCAGTTGCGCATTGATGTAAATAGTAGTATTGTCAATGATGTAAACATTGCCTACTGTCCATGTAGTAGGTGTGGTAATATTCGCTGTCACATTTACAACGGTGCATCCCGTTCC
>CBFGYQ010000136.1:0-5977 GCA_965652995.1 uncultured bacterium | reverse complement strand
TCCAAATCATCAACCTGTATCGGATTTTTTTCTGAAGGAGCTACTTCTTGCCAGAATGCTGAACGCAACTCACTAAATTTTTGTCCTTCTTCTTTTAGCAATGGACCTACATGCAAAATATCTTTTAAAACAACAACAGTTCCTTCATCTCCACTATCCGTAAAAATGGCTTCCGATAAAGGTTTGGCGGCTTCATCGCCTACAACTAAGTGATAAATCATAGCTGGCAAATCTAAATGGTTTTACTCAATTCGAAACACCGGATATCGCATATATTCAGGTTCTTGATAAGGAGAATGTTGAAAAATATATTCTAATTGCGCACGACCATCTTCAGCGAATTTTTTATCCACGTTCTTTTTTTCTTCCAATGATTTTTTCAATTGAGGATCACGTTTCAATAATTCGGCAGCTTCATCTTCAAAAACATAATCGCTGAAATGTTCTTTTTGTTGAAGGATGGCATCAAAGAAATTCCAGGCGAAAAATGCATCAGGCGCGTCAGGTTCTAGTGTTTCTATTAAATATCGTTTTGCTTTTTGTTCTATAGGTATCAAGTAATCTCCTTTTAATAATCGAACAATTTCTTTCTTTTTTGTGTATTGTACTTTGCTGTGCAGATAATGCCCTTCGTAAGGTTTCTTTGTGGTTTCGTAATCTTTTATTCGATAAACAGTTACTTCCATCACTGTATCGCGTTGTAGCGGTTGCATTTCTACTCCATTAATTTTCAAGCGACTTATGACTTTTGTCCAGCCATGTGGTAGCACATAATACTTCGGAGCTATCGCGGTTTTTGAAGGATCGAATTTGTTGTAGTAAGGAATTTCTTTTGTATAAGGTTTGTTCTTATCGTAATACAATCTTGGTTTTCCTGATACACTACTCGGCTTGTATTTCGCTTCGTATCCTTTAAACTCAATCTCTGAACGAAGTGCTGTATCAACTTTCCAATCGATAGTAAATTCTTCACGTCCTTGCATCACTGCCCATTCCATTTCACGAACACTTTTTATTTCTTCTACTTTTTCACCGGCATATGTGATAAAAGTTTGCATCAGTTTATAGGTTGCTTCTACTCGTTCTTTATAAGGTTTCAACATGTGTGTTTCCGGAACAAAAGCCAGTGTGCGAAATAGTGCCGCAAAACCACTTGCAAATCTTGGTGGTTCATAAAACTGTTCCCAACCTTTGTCCGGCGTATTGCCCCAATGATTGACATAAGGCACCAAGTCATATCCTTGTTTTTTCATCATTTCATAAATCGAAGGCAGCATTTCATTTTCTAAAAACTTACCGAGATAATAGCCTTGCTTCTTTTTATGTGTTGTAAGCAGCGTCATCACATGTTGATAATCTGCACCATTGCTCACGTGGTTGTCTATGAAAATATCGGGGTCTAATTCATGAAACAACCGAACTAAACTTCTGGTCTCCTTCGCATCCATTTTTATGAAGTCGCGATTGAGGTCGAGGTTTTGTGCGCTGCCGCGAAAACCATATTCCTGCGGTCCATTTTGATTGGCTCTGCTGTAACTCCCTCTGTTCAACATGCCACCAATATTGAAAACAGGGATAACTGCTAAAACGATATTATCAGGTATTTTCGAAGCATTCATTGCTACATCTCTCAACAACATCATACTCGCATCTATACCGTCTGGTTCTCCCGGATGAATACCATTGTTGATAAGTAAGACAATTTTATTTTCACGCTTCCATTCTTCAGCATCAAAATTTCCATCCTTACTGAAATAGACAACATTCAAATTGTAAAATGCGTCTGTTGAGCCGGCATCAACCATTTTGATGGTTTCGTATTGCTTATCTAACGTTTCGTAATACTGAATCGTTTCTTGATAAGTTGCTGATTTTACTCCTTCAGATTTCTCAAAAACTGTTTTGAGTAATTGTGCATGATGTGTAAAAGAGGCAAAAAGAAAAAAGATAATACAAGAAGTCATTTTGAACATGGTGTAAAAATATCATAACTCCTCAATCCAAATATCTTTATTAACACACTGTCGGGTTTATGTTGTGATACAATTGATAAAAAAATGTGGGTTGTAAAATTTAGATTTGTTAAGCAATACCTTTAGCATTTCGCTAAAACTGGGATTTGGCGACCGAAATTCAAGTTTCAAATAATAGATTTGCGAATTCTATGACTCAAACTAAAGAAACACCTAAAAAGAAGAATCGTGCAGTAAGATTGTTGTGGCGAGCATTTTGGATTGGTGTCATCGCATTCAATTTGCTTATTGTAGGTATCAACTTTGGCATGTTAGGTTATATGCCTTCTATGAAAGAGTTGGAAAATCCGAGCAGTGCACTTTCTTCTGAAGTATATGCAGTGGATGGTACGCTGCTAGGCCGCTATTTTGTACAAGACCGGTCTAACAGCGAGTACAAAGAAATTTCTCCCAATATATTCAATGCATTGCTAGCAACAGAAGATGCAAGGTTTTACGATCACTCAGGTATTGACGGACGCGCTACTCTACGTGCTATATTATTATTAGGTAAAGAAGGTGGTGGTAGTACAATAACACAGCAGCTTGCTAAAAATCTTTTTCCTCGCCGCAATCCCAACATATTTACGCTACCGTTTATTAAACTTAAGGAATGGGTACTGGCAGTAAAATTGGAAACCAATCTTACTAAAAATGAGATCATCACACTCTACCTTAATACAGTGCCATTTGGAGATAATGTTTATGGTATAAAAAATTCATCACTTACTTTTTTTAGCAAGGCACCAGATAAAGTGACGGTAGATGAAGCTGCTGTTTTGATCGGAATGTTGAAAGGGAACACACTTTACAATCCGCGCCGCAATCCGGAAAGATCAAGAGAAAGAAGAAATGTAGTATTAGGTCAGATGGTGAAATATGGATTTCTTACTGCCGGTGAATACGATAAATATTCGGCGAAGCCAATCAAATTAAAATACCACAAACTTGACTATCATGAAGGGATGGCACCTTATTTCCGCCAGGAAGTAGAACAAGAAGTAAAAGCATTGCTCAAAAATATTAATAAACCCAATAGCGATGATGGTTACAGTATTTACAAAGATGGATTGAAAATATATACAACGCTTGATGTGAAGATGCAACGTTATGCAGAGCAGGCTGTGGAAGAACATATGCGTGACATTCAAAAGCTTTTTAAATCACAATCTGGTTACAGAGATGGTAGTATTTGGAACACTAGTTTAAAAGCGAATTTGGAGAGAAGCATCAAACAATCGGAACGATACCGTGTGATGAAAGAGGATGGCATGAAGGAAGCTGAAATGATGAAGGTGATGAATACTAAAGTGAACATGAAAGTTTTTGCTTGGAATAAACAACATGAGATAGACACATTCTTAAGTCCTATAGATTCCATTAAGTACATGAAGATGTTTTTGCAAGCAGGATTTATGGTAATGGATCCTTATACAGGAGATATAAAGGCATGGGTAGGAGGTATTGATCACAATTTTTTCCAATTTGATCACGTGAATGTAGGCTCAGGTCGTCAGGTAGGTTCTACTATCAAACCGCTTTTATATGCTTTCGCAGTGGATAATGGTTTTTCTGCTTGTGGTTCTGTGTCTACTGCTGCACAGCATTTTCCGGGGTTTAAGCCTACTTTATACAATGCAGGTGGTTCTAAATATGGCTCATTGCCTATGGGTAAGGCTTTGGCACATTCGGTGAACAATGCTGCACTTTATCTTATCAATCAAGTGGGCATCAATGCATTTGTAGATTTTGCACACCGTTGCGGTATCTCTGCAAATATTGATAAAGTACCGGCAGCAGCATTGGGTGTTTCTGATGTTTCGCTTTATGAAATGCTGTGGAGCTATACTATGTTCCCTACGAACGGTATGAACACCAAGCCGCTTTACATTACGAAGATCGAAGACAAAAACGGCAACATCATAAAGAGTTTTGTACCACAACAGAAAGAATTAATTCCCTCTAACACAGCTTATACGATGGTGAAGATGATGCGCGGTGTGGTAGATTTTGGTACGGCAAAAAGAATTCGTTATCGCTACGGCATCAAGAGCCAAATGGCAGGAAAAACAGGTACAACCAACAGACAAGCAGATGGTTGGTTCATAGGTTATACTCCGCAACTCTTAGGTGGTGCTTGGGTGGGTTGTGATGATAGAGCATTACGTTTTCGTAGTGAAGCATTGGGGCAAGGTGCTGCTGCGGCGTTGCCGATTTGGGCGTATTTTATGAAGAAAGTGTATGCCGATAAATCAACCGGTATAGACCCCGATGCAAAATTTGTGGAACCTGAAGGCTACAAAGATTGTGCATTCTACGATCCGGGAAGTGCAGAGCGTGCAGAAACTACTCAATGGGGACACGAAGGTCCAACACGGGCAGAGGAAGAAGGAGTTGATGTTGTAGAAGAGGCTCCCGTTTTGTCTGATGAGGAATGGAATAATTAGGACAACGCTCAATAGCAATCTTTCGATGAACGACATCATCGGCACAAAATTTAATTTTAGCATCACGGCTTAGACAACATAAATCGCTTTGCATGTTTTACATTTGCAATCCTTAATTGTTATTCTACATGGCACTCATAAAATCTATCTCCGGTATTCGTGGTACTATCGGCGGAAAGCCTGGCACATCACTAACCCCTATTGATGTAGTAAAATTCACCACAGCTTACGCAGCCTGGATAAAATCACAAAAAAGCAACAGTAACACGATCATTGTGGGTCGTGACGGACGTATATCGGGTGAGATGGTACGCAACTTGGTAGTGGCTACGTTGCAAAGCTGTGGTTTGGATGTTTTGGATTTGGGGTTGAGTACAACACCTACAGTAGAGATGGCGGTGAAAATGGAAAATGCAGTAGGTGGTATTATTCTTACAGCAAGTCATAATCCTAAAGAATGGAATGCTTTGAAATTGTTGAATTGTGCAGGTGAATTTATCAGTGCGGCAGATGGACAATGGATTTTGGACGAAGCAGAAAAAGGCGAAACAGAGTTTGCTTTGATAGATAAAATTGGAAAGCTAACTACGGATGATAGCTATGTGCAAAAACATATTGATGAGATACTGAAACATCCGTTGGTAGATGTGAAAGCTATCCAAGAAAGAGGATTTAAAGTAGTGCTTGACCCAGTGAATTCTACCGGTGCGATTGCTGTTCCCCAATTATTGAAAGCATTGGGAGTAAATGAAATTACAGTCATCAACGAAAATGTAACAGGAGATTTTGCACACAATCCCGAGCCACTTCCTGAGCATCTTAAAGAGTTATGCAATACCGTTGTAAAACAAAACGCTGATCTTGGTATAGCTGTAGATCCAGATGTAGATAGACTTTGTTTTGTAAATGAAGATGGCAGTTTATTTGGTGAAGAATATACATTGGTTGCAGTTGCAGATTACATTCTTTCTAATAATAAAGGCAATACGGTTTCCAATATGTCATCTACCCGTGCCTTGCGAGATGTAACTGAAAAACATGGTGGTAACTACGAGCCAAGTGCTGTGGGTGAAGTGAATGTGGTGAATAAAATGAAAGCTACAAATGCAGTGATTGGCGGTGAAGGTAATGGAGGTATCATAGTTCCTGAATTGCATTATGGACGCGATGCTTTGATAGGTATTGCATTGTTTCTTACCCATCTTGCGAAATTTGGCAAATCTATCAAAGCCTTGCGTAGTAGCTACCCTGACTATTTCATCTCAAAGAATAAGATAGAATTGGATGAAAAAATGAACGTGCAGAAAATCTTTAAAACGATAAAAGAAAAGTACAAAGACCAACCTATCAATACGGAAGACGGATTGAAAATTGAATTTGAAAAAGACTGGGTGCATCTTCGAACTTCCAATACAGAACCTATCATTCGTGTTTATTCAGAAAGTGTTGATGAAGCTAAAGCCAATAATGTTGCCAGGCGTATTATGGATGACATCAAAGAAATGATGGCGAGTGTTG
>CBFGYQ010000135.1:0-5977 GCA_965652995.1 uncultured bacterium | reverse complement strand
GAAATGAACTTGCTTTTACCTCTTTCCCTTTTAGTGTTCATATTGTGTAAACTCCTGTTTTCTAACGGGAGTTTTTTATATCGATAGACTAGCAACTAACTTTATATCATAATCGAAATCTCATGCAACAATCTCATAAACAAAAAAATCTCTTCGATCGCTTCTCAGCAAAGGTTACCAAGTTCACAGGCAAACCGGTCACATTTATTTCGGCTATTGCTATTATTATTATTTGGGCAGTGACAGGACCTATTTTTTATTATTCAGATACGTGGCAACTCATCATCAATACCGGCACAACCATCATTACATTTCTTATGGTTTTTGTAATACAGCAGTCGCAGAATAAAGATACGGAGGCAATACAGCTAAAACTGAATGAACTTATTGCTGCAACTAAGACTGCCAGTAACAGGTTAATAGATATAGAAGACTTGTCGGAGGCGGAACTGGACAAACTCAAAGAGTTTTACATCACCCTTGCAGAAAAAGCGGCTACTGAAACTAATGTTTTTGCTACGCATTCTATTGACGAGGCAATGAAGAATCATCGCAGTAAAAAGAATAATATAGTAAATAAGAATGAACATTAGGTTGCTCGCTTTCAATTCTTGTAGATGCTGTATATTTAGGCAGCATGAATCATTTACCTGCACTGATACAAGATTTAGGGTTGATACTTATTGTAGCGGCCATTACCAGTATTCTCTTTAAAAAACTTAAACAGCCTGTAGTGTTGGGTTACATCTTAGCGGGTTTTTTAGTGAGTCCTGGTTTTGATTTATTGCCCACTGTAAAAGACACTGAAGAAATAAAAATACTGGCTGAGTTAGGTGTTATTGTTCTCTTGTTTAATCTTGGTTTGGAATTCAGTTTTAAGAAGCTTATTAATATCGGAAGCCCGGCTGCCGTTACAGCTATTACAGAAGTTAGTGCAATGTTGGTGATTGGGTTTGGTGTTGGTAAGTTGCTAGGGTGGTCATTTATGGACTGTATTTTTTTAGGGGGGATATTGAGCATCTCTTCTACGACAATCATACTTCGCGCATTTGATGAATTAGGTGTAAAAGGAAGGCGATTTGCCAATCTTGTTTTTGGGGTATTGATTATAGAAGATTTAGTCGCCGTCTTACTCTTGGTCTTGCTTTCTACCATTGCTGTGAGCAGACAGTTCGAAGGCACGCAGATGCTTATTTCTGTAAGTAAACTTGCATTTTATCTATTGCTTTGGTTTGCAGCAGGTATTTTTTTCTTGCCCACTCTATTGCGAAAATTAAAAAGAATGTTGAATGATGAGACCATGTTGATCGTGTCGATCGGTCTTTGTTTGGCAATGGTTATGCTGGCATCTGCTGTCGGTTTTTCACCGGCACTTGGCGCATTCATCATGGGTTCTATTTTGGCTGAAACTACTCGTGCAGAACATATCGAGCATCTCATCAGACCCGTGAAAGATTTATTTGGTGCAGTGTTCTTTATTTCTGTTGGGATGCTTATTGATCCCAAAGTACTTGTAGATTATGCGCTACCAATAATTGTAATAACACTTACGTTGCTCTTCTTTAAAACATTGCATGTTACTATAGGAGCACTCATCTCTGGGCAGTCCTTAAAGACAGCAATACAAGCCGGAATGAGCCATGCACAAATAGGTGAGTTCTCCTTTATTATTGCTACGCTTGGTGTAACACTTAATGTAACATCCAACTTCCTTTATCCAATTGCAGTTGCCGTTTCCGCGATTACTTCATTTACTACGCCTTATATGATACGTGCGTCAGAGCCTTTTTATAAATGGATTGATAGCAAGCTGCCGTCTCGTGTAAGAAAACTATTAAACAGGTATAGTGCCGGAGCACAATCTTTAAGCGGTACAAGTAATTGGCAGACGGTTATTAAAAGTTATTTTGCTCATGTCGTAGTTCTCTCGATAATAATATTAGGAGTGATTGTATTTTTTACTCGATATATCAAACCGCTATTCAACGATTGGGTTACAGACGGTTTTCTTGGAAGCATTATTGCTGCATTAATATGCTTTTTGATAATACTCCCATTATTGTGGGCATTGGTTGCACGCAAATTTTCTCAAGTAGAATTTACCAATCTGTGGAGTGAAAGACGTTACAGAGCGCCGCTTTTGTTTTTAAGATTGTTTAGAGTGGCAATTGGGATCGTGTATGTAGGTGTGTTTCTACTGAGCTTTTTCTCACTCACGGTTGCAATAATTGGACTGTTGATAATTGGAATTTTCACCGCTACATTCTATAAAAAAATCCATGCTTTTTACATAAGGATAGAAAACAGATTCTTGGAAAATTTCAATGACAGAGAGCTTCAGCAACATGCAAAAGGAAGGCACGAATTAGCGCCATGGGATGCTATCATAAGTCAGTTTGAAATCCCTAAAGGTTCGCCTGTTACAGGCATTACATTGCAACAACTTGCATTGCGAGAAAAGTACGGAGTTAATATTGCTATGATAAAGCGTGGAGATGATTTTACCATTATGGCTCCCGAGAGAAACGAAAAAATGTATCCTGGTGATGAGGTTTTTGTGATAGGGACCGATGAACAACTGATACAATTTAAAAAGCAAATTGATTCAACAGGTGTTGAATGGGAATCTGCCCATGATGATGATATTGTATTGAAAAAACTTGAAGTGACACAAGATTCTAATCTGCTGGGAAAAACGATACGTGAGAGCGATATACGTATCAAAACAAATGGAATTGTAGTAGGCGTAGAGCATGATAACCGACGATTACTCAATCCTGAATCCAATTACATATTTGTTGAGGGTGATAAAATTTGGGTAGTGGGAGATGCCAATTTGATTAGTAAGTTGGATCTTGTTCCGTTAAAATAAACTGTAAGTCTTGTTGATGGTATGGTCTTTTCCTTTTACAAGGTAAAACTTGTTGTTATGAAAAAGAGAAACCAAAGAACCCAGCAATTGACATCGAATGCAAAAAGCCAACCAATCGCTGAAAAAACAAATTTATCAATAAGGTCTATCGCAAATGTGAGCAAGAAAAAGAATAATCCCAATTCAAAAAATGAAGAGCCAGAAATACTTGGAAAAGATATAGACCTAATGAATTACACAGATTTATAAATTTCAGGTTTGCTAATAAAAAAGCTCCCGTAGATTCTATCAACGGGAGTTTTAATTTTGGAACATTCTATGCTTGAAAATCTTCTGCTTTGCCGTTATCTAAACCTAAAGCTTTCTTCAAGTCTGCCGGTAATTTATCCAAGATGCCTTTGCCTGCATTACGCACCTTTTCTTTCATTTGTTCTTTTTCTTGTTGCGACATTTTATTGTAGCGGTAGTAGGCAAATGCAGCCAAACCTAATGCTACCAATCCTTTCTTGTTCATGATTGCTTGTTTTTTTTATTAATAGATAATTTGTAATTAAATATCGTACCAAAATTTCATTGACAGTATTATGGAATCATAATCGTTTTGTCAGTCATTGTTTTTCGTTTTTCTTCTAAAGCCCATGCACTATACCACACGCGACTGTAACTACGAATACCTTCGTTCTGATGATGCAGTTTGAGGTATCCATCATAAATGTCAGCGGAGTATTCACTAACATCAGAGGCATATTTTTCACGCATTGTAATAAGTTCTTGAATATGTTGTTGTGTTCGTTCGTTTAAACTTGCTTTCAGTTCGTTTGCCAGTGATGAGTCTTGCATTCTTAATCTTCGATGTGTATATAGCCAAACATTGAAATATGCAGAATACCGGAAGCTAGCGTTTGTAGTAGCTGTGCCAAGCGCATAAGCGAGTAGGTTTGCATCATCTTCTCGCGCTATTCCTTGCTGATGTGCCATTTCATGACAGATGACAAATGGCAACATGAAAGAAGGTAAGTTTTTATTTACTTGTGCCTCACCTGTGAAAGGGTTGTAATAACCTTGTATTCGCACATATTGCATTGTATTTCCAAAAATAGAAGGCTTTGCTTTCGAGACATTTAAGCGGCTACTTGTGTATTCTTTATAATATTTTTTGGCTTGCTTGTCAATTTCTTTAAAACTCAAATCATTGTAATTAACAGCTACTCTATTCAATTCATTTATTAAGTATCTATCAAAAGACGCTAAATGTTCATCTTTTTTTAATGAATCATTTTCCGGTAATCTCCAATATTCGCTTAAGGAAGACTTATAATAATTTCCACCCCAGCCTAGCAGAAATACAATGTAAATAATACCACAAACGGTAACGCTTTGCATAAAAGATAGAGCAAGCTTGTGTTTATGCGTTTTCATCTTTGCAGTATAATAACCCCATTTCCCAAGAGTGAATATAGAAAGCGTGATCCCTACTATATAAAGCAGATCTCCAACACTAAAAGGAATAAATCCAAAAATGAAATTTCTGATTGATTGAAAAGGTTTGAAAATGTAATCGTTGTACCAACCGACAACACGGGAATGGTCAGGCAACACAAATTGTATAGTCGTTAGCACCACTACAATCACTCCGATTATTATCAATTTATTTCTGTACTTCTTAAACATTCTTTAGCAATTAATACAGCTGTTTATACAAATTTAGCATCATACGGTCTTAAGAAACTAGCCTGCCGTGTTATTGTAGATTTAAACTTCGTATCTACATTATCCTTACAAATTTTAAGACGAGATATATGGTAAAAGGCTTTGGTCGCATCTTTAATACTAGATTTAATTAATTTTGCTATCTTTTACAAATAGAAACGAATATGCTAAAGGCAACGGTTAATGATAAAAATGCATGGAAGGTAGAGCACATCAACGACGGATGGTTCATTAATGAAGAGTCGGTTTCGCTGGATGTTAGCAATCGTTCAGCCGGATTGATGAGCGTTATTTACAACGAAAAATCCTATACGGCATTTATTGAAAATATTGACCGCAAAGCGAAAGAAATAAAAGTAAATATTGATGGACGTAGTTTTAACGTTGCCATAAAAGAGCCGATAGATCAGTTGCTAAGCAGTATGGGGATGGATCTGAAAGCAATGCAGAAAATAGAACCTGTGAAAGCACCCATGCCTGGTATGGTGCTGAAAGTGCTTGTTGAACCGGGTCAGCAGATCAACAAAGGCGATGGACTCTTAGTGCTTGAAGCAATGAAAATGGAAAATATTCTTAAGGCATCTACTCCGGCAATAGTTAAGTCTATAAAAATTAACGAAAGGACTGCTGTAGAAAAAGGTACGGTACTCATTGAACTAGAATAACTATGAAACTCTTTTCAAAAAAAATATTACTCAGTGTATTCTTGCTTGTGTCACTCCACGCAAGTGCAAATCGATTCTCGTATGTCTATATACAAGGTGATAAGCAGATTCCTTTTTATGTGAAGCTGGAAGACGATATGCTGCCGCGCTATAGCAAGAATTATACGATCATTCCACAGTTAGCAGCAGGTGCTATCAATATCCAGATACTTTTTCAACAGAATGAATATCCGGTACAGCGTTTTACTATACAAGTGCCACAAGATGGTTATAGAGGTTTTTTGCTCACAAAAAGAGACAATGCTTTTGCACTGTTTGACATTCAGCAACACTTCTACTTACTTCCAGGTGAAGAAGGTGAAGATCATTTGCCAGAAGGAAACGGTACGGACGCCATTGTATCCATCACAGAATCGAAACCTATACAAGGCAATTCTTCTGTAGGCAATTCTAATACGAAAAAGAAAGTACAATTTGAAGATAATAGTCCTTCACCTCCAAGCAATCCAAATGAACCAGAGTTTATTAATGACATAGAGCTTAATAACGATAGAAGACCTGTAAATAATATTCCCGAAAAGGAAATACAGGAAGAGGTAATAGTAAAAGAGCAACCGCAACAAGAAGAAGTTGTAGTGGACAATACTGTTGAAGAAACACCTTCTCAACAAGAAGTTCAGCAATCTGAAGAGACGATTAATATTGCCAACGAAAAATCGGTGGAAGAGAC
>CBFGYQ010000134.1:0-5997 GCA_965652995.1 uncultured bacterium | reverse complement strand
ATTTTTATGGCAAGACCATTCGAGGAGCAAAAGAAATGCGCCCACGTTGGAAACGTGTATTGGATGCGGAAGAAGGTGCGATCGGAGAAGCATTGGGACAACTTTTTGCAAAAGAATATTTCAACGAGAAAGCAAAAAAACGTTATGAAGACATGGTGGA
Source organism: uncultured bacterium (assembly GCA_965652995.1). Taxonomy (GTDB): domain Bacteria; phylum Bacteroidota; class Bacteroidia; order Chitinophagales; family Chitinophagaceae; genus JAFIGV01. The sequence continues at coordinate 5,837 of CBFGYQ010000134.1, read as the reverse complement.
AAATGTGCGCAATGCTTACAAATCAAGAATTGAAAAACTAGATTGGATGACGGACAGCACGAAAGAAAAAGCAAAATTAAAATTGGCTAAAATATCTAAGAAAGTAGGCTATCCTGATAAATGGAAAGACTTTTCTGCCATGAAAATTGAAAACAAAAGTTATGTGCAAAATAAGATGGCGGCTAACGAATGGTGGAACAATTATTCACTCAGCAAATTGGGAAAACCTGTTGACCGCACTGAATGGGATATGACACCACAGACGTACAATGCATACTACAATCCTTCTAACAATGAAATCGTTTTGCCAGCCGGAATATTTACAGTGCCGGGTTATAGAGATGAAGAACTGGATGATGCGTTGGTTTATGGATATGCAGCAGCATCTACTATTGGTCATGAGATCACACATGGTTTTGATGATCAAGGAAGACAGTTTGATGCAGCCGGAAACTTGAAAAACTGGTGGACAAAAACAGATGAAGAACAATTTAAAAAACGTGCAGATATTCTTGTCAATCAATTTAACCAATTCATTCCGATTGATACCATGCACATAAATGGCAGAGCTACTTTGGGTGAAAACCTTGCAGACCTTGGCGGTATTCTTATTGGTTTAGATGCCTTCAAACAAACGGAAACTTTTAAGATGAATAAAAAGATAAGTGGTTATACACCTTTGCAGCGTTACTTTTTAGGTTATGCCTTGGGTTGGTTATATCAGATTCGTGATGAACAATTAGCAAGCAGGATATTAATAGATGTGCATTCTCCTGCAAAATATCGCGTGAATGGACCATTCCCGAATGTGCCGGAGTTTTATGAAGCTTTTAATGTACAACCTGCCAACAAAATGTATATAGCAGATTCAATGAGAGTGAAGTTGTGGTAGGAAAGTTTCGTTATGAACTGTTTTATACTGTTTTAGACATCTACTTTACACAAAGTATTTTTCCTACTTTTTTCTTGGCAAAAAAGTAGAGCAAAAAGCAAGTCGCCATCAATCACTGTGTGATGGCGACCATCTGTCGATGGGGCATTTGCACTACTGTTGTGCCAAACATTTGTTCCCTGATATCTTATGTGGGATACAATTAGTTGTCTAAACGGTATTGGTGAATGCTAACTACTCCAAACCGCTCGCTAAAACATCAGCTATGTGCAATGTCTTTATGGGAAATTTATTCTTGTCAATATAAGCTTGTAAGTGCATCAAGCAACTTACATCAGTAGAGACCATATACTCTGCACCTGTTTCCAAAGCGCTAGCTACTTTGGTTTGCGCCATACCTATAGAGATGGGTTCGTACTTTACAGCAAATGTGCCACCAAAACCACAACAAGTTTCACATTCTTTCATCTCCACTAATTCCAATCCTGTTACTTTGTCTAGTAATTCTCTGGGGCCTTTTTTAATACCGCATTCCCGCAATGCTCCGCAGGCATCATGGTAAGTTACTTTCCCTTCAAAGCTTGCTCCAACATCTTCTACTTTTAATACATCAACTAGAAATTCTGTAAACTCATAAAGTCTTTTCTTCAGTTTGCCGCTTGCCACATGCTCGCCTGTATTTTCAAAAAGTCGTTCGTAATAGTTTCTGACAAAACCTGTACATGAGCCACTTGGTGCCACGATATAATCTTCTCCAACGAAATCGTTCAAAAACTTTTTAGCAACAGGTCTTGTATCATCCCAATATCCTGCATTGAAAGCCGGTTGTCCGCAACAGGTTTGTTTAGGATTATATGAAACAGTACATCCCAACTTCTCCAACACTTTCACCATATTCATAGCGGTGTCAGGATAAAGTTGGTCAACAAAACAAGGTATAAAAAGTTGAACGTTCATTTCTAATTGGAATTGTGAATGGTTAATTGTCAATTGTTTTTATAGTTAACAAACAATTTATCATTGACAATTTACAATTGACCATTATTTAGTTTTCTACAAAGTGCTATCATCTTCAATGCGGTAATGGCGGCTTCTTCGCCTTTGTGTCCGTGTTTACCACCTAATCTTTCCCAAGCCTGTTTTTCATTATTCAACGTAAGTACTCCAAAAATAACAGGTATAGGAAGCATGAGATTAAGATGCGTAATTCCTTCAGTTACTGCTTTGCAAACATATTTAAAATGGGGTGTACCTCCTTCTATTACGGCTCCGAATGCAACAATCGCTTCGGGTTTTTTCACTTCCGGTTTATTCTTGTAGCTATTCCACAATTGTTTGCAACCAAATGGTATTTCAAAACTTCCGGGTACAGCTATGCGATCTGTTACAGTTACATTCAGCACTGTAGCTATCTTGTCAAAACCATTCAATTGTGCTGCAACAATTTGATCGTTCCATTCAGTAAAAACAATTGCGACACGTGCATCTTTTAATTCTTCCAAGGCTGTAGTATCTAGTAGGGAAGTGCTATGTTGTGAAAATGACATGTATTTATTATCTGGCTGCTAAGATAACTCTAATGCAAAGTAGTGACAAATCAGGTAGCTAGTAATTCTGATTTTACGTAAATCTACCCTACAAAAAGGGTAAATTCCCTTGGGTAGAGTGGCATGTACAAAGCTAGTTTTGCCTTCTAACCAAAAACATTTAGATTATGAAAAAGTTATTTGCAATTGTTACAATCACTATGACGATTGGTACTACGATATTCACTTCTTGCAGCAAAGGAGACGATGGCGCACCGGGGCCTCAAGGGACTGCAGGTATAAACGGTACGAATGGTATAGATGGAACAAATGGCACGAACGGTACAAATGGTATTAATGGGCAAGATGGAAACGCAAATGTTACGGTCATAAACTTTGGATCTAAAACATTTTCTAGCAGTGCTGATTACGCGTTACCTATGCTATCAAAGGGAATGATTGATAGTAGTTTGATACTTGTTTATTATAACCCATCATCAGAATCAGCTACTGCATGGTATGCTGTACCTGGCTTAGGAAGTTCAGGTACCTATGAAACAAGATATATTTTAACACAAATCAGCAGTGCATCAACGTTAAGAATTTTCTTAAACAAACCTGATGGTTCAGGAAGTTATACAGGTAACGTTACATTTACCAAACTAAAAGTGATAGTGGCTCCGGGTTCTACGTTCATCAATGGTAAAAGCACACAGCCACCGGTTGATTATAATGACTATTACGCAGTCTGCAAATTCTATAATATACAATCCTAACCAACTTACTACAAACGTAAAACGGCTTCCATCAAGAAGCCGTTTTACGTTTAATAAATTCCGGTTTATTAATCCAACACACCCAATCTTGCTAAAGATTTATCCATATCTCTTGCCTGCATACTTTGAGGATATTCGTCACGAATGCGTTTGTAATTTTCGATCGCTTTTTGAGGTTGTTTGGTCATTTCATAAACAAGACCTGCACGGTGCAGGTAGATCGGTGTTAGTAAGTTATCTTCCTTACGAGAAGATGCTTTGTTGTAATATTCCAATCCGTTTTTGGTATCGTTAGTTTCCATGTAAGCATCGCCTAGCGCACCATAAGCAGCATATTCTACATCTGTTCCATTAGCATCAAAATCTTTCAAGTATTTTATGGCATTCTTAAAATCTCCTTGTTTTAAATAACAAAGACCTGCATAATAGTTACAAAGATTTGCTGTTTTTGTACCGCTGTATTGTTTTGCAATTTTCAAAAAACCTTTATGTTGTCCGTCACCATTCAGTGCCTTAGCTACAGAGTCTTGTTGAAAATAGTTTTGAGCAAAAGAGATGGCATTTGCAGCCTTCTTTTCATTTGGTTCTTTATATAATTTGAAGTAGCCAATAACTCCTAAAACCGCAACCAGCAATACTGTTGCAATGGTGTTGATCGTCTTTTTATTGCCTTCATATTTATACTGAAGATTTTCGAGAGGGTTGAAATCTGGTTCTTGTTTGGAGATGCGCTCTGCGCCAGACTGTGTTCTTGCTTTAGTTGCCACGTTTATTTAATTATTGAATTTTGAATTGTTAATTAATTTGTGATTTTGTTGATTTGTGATTTCGATATTTTACCTATTAACTAATTAACCTATCAACTAATCAACTATATACGGATAATCATCTTCCACATAAATGTCTTTATACACCTCGCTTACATCAGGATAAGGACTTTCTTCTGCAAATTTCACGCTTTCCTCCACTTCTGCTTTTACCTTATCATTTATTTTATTGATGTCTTCTTCTGTAGCCCATTTTTCATCCATTATCTTTTTCAATACCACATTTATAGGGTCTTTTTCCTTGTATTCTTCCAACTCTTCTTTTGTTCTGTACTTCGCAGGGTCACTCATTGAATGCCCACGATAACGATATGTTTTTATTTCTAAGAAAGTAGGTCCACCTTTTTCGCGAGCACGACGAGCCGCACGTTCTACTGCTTCATGTACCGCTTCGCAACTCATCCCATCAACGGTATCACCAGGCATATCATAAGCGTCAGCCATTCTATAAATATCCAACACTTTGGATGTACGAGATACTGAAGTACCCATTGCATAATGGTTGTTCTCGCAAATGAAGATCACAGGCAAATTCCAAAGCATTGCCATATTGAATGTCTCATGCAAAATACCTTGACGAGCTGCGCCATCACCAAAGAAACAAAGTGTAACGCGATCGTTCCCGAAATACATATCTGAGAAAGCAATGCCTGCACCAAGTCCTATCTGCCCACCAACGATACCATGCCCACCAAAAAATCTTTTCTCTTTAGAGAAGAAGTGCATAGAACCACCTTTTCCTTTGGTGCATCCTGTTGCTTTACCATACAGTTCCGCCATACACTCATTTGCCGTCATTCCTTTTGCTATTGCCAACCCATGATCGCGATATGCCGTGATCATATTATCATCATCACGAATGGCTGTCATGCAGCCGGCTGCTACCGCTTCCTGGCCTATATATAGGTGACAAAACCCACGTATTTTTTGCATACCGTAAAGCTGCCCTGCCTTCTCTTCGAACTTGCGGAGCAGAAGCATTATTTCATACCAGTATAAATAAGTTTCTTTGCCAAATGGTGTCTGCACGGTTTTCTAAATTTGTGCGAAAATATAAAAACTTTTTTTCCTTAGCTTTCTTACTTGTCTATAATAAAAAAAATATCTCTTACTCAGTTTAAGAATTATGACTTTGCTGAATTTGACCTTTCTGCACCGGTAGTGTGTATTACTGGGCTGAATGGAGTTGGTAAAACCAATTTGTTGGATGCTATTTATTATTTGTGCTATACCAAAAGTTATTTCACCGGTTATCAACAACAACTTGCAAAACACAATACTGATGGCTTTCGGTTGGAAGGTGTTTTCGAAAAGGACAGTCAATTAGAAAATGTTAGTTGTAAATGGAGGTCTGGCAAGAAAGAGGTTATTGTTGGAGGTACAGAGGTTGAAAAAATTACAGATTATATAGGTCGTCACACGGCAGTAATGATAGCACCTGATGACATCGCGTTGATAAATGAAAGTGGCGAAGAAAGGCGAAAATGGATGGACAGTACACTGGCACAAACCGATAAACACTATTTGAATTGTCTTTTGCAATATCAGCACATTTTACAACTGCGAAATGCTTGGCTGAAAATGTATGCTGTAAGACCGGTGGCTGATTTCACACAACTTGATTATTATGATGAAAAACTAGCCGAGAATGGCAGTTATATTTTTGAGAGAAGGAAGTTGTTTGTTGAGGAAGTAAAAGAAAATCTGAGCGTTTTTTACAATAAAATGTCAGGGGGAAAAGAGTGTGTGGGAATGGAATATAAGTCAGAATTGTTTCAAAAAAACTTCCTTAAATTGTTGAAAGACACTATACAGT
>CBFGYQ010000133.1:0-5998 GCA_965652995.1 uncultured bacterium | reverse complement strand
AAAAAGCAGAAATTAAAAAAAGGTTGCCACAAAGCAACCTTTTACTTTATAGTATCAAATTTTATTGAACGCACTCGAATTCGTATTCCCAAGCAGTACCACCGCCTAAACAACCTGAAACATATACTTCGACTATTTTGTTGGAAGCAGTTACAGGAATAGTGAACGTACCATTGTCGCCAATAAAACCGGGTAGGGGATTATCGCAATCGCAAAGTGGTGGTGGTGGTGTAATGTTTGAGCCGGTACCTGCAGCCCATTTGCCATCAACAAATACGTCTACTCTATCCGGTACACTAAAAGTTTCCCAAGCAATATTTACATTACCTGCTTTTCCGTTTAGCTCGTGCAATGTTTGAGTAATGCCATCGTTACCAGACATAAACAAATCATCTGCGCAAGTAATAGGTTTTGCTACTTTTACTGGTATTCTCATTTTCTTATTACCAACAATTCTATTATTAGAACCTACCAATAATATTTCAAGTGCAAAAGTTCCACTATTTACAGATTTTGGCACCGTCATTGGCACATAAGTAATGCCCGACATTTGTGCTGTAGGAAAAACATAAGCAAAGTAGTGGATAGTAGCTCCTTCCACGATAATGAATGCTTTTTCTACATTTTCAGTTCCTTCATAAACAAGCGGAATGTAAGTAGTTGCGCCACCAGTACTTACTGACATTGAAGGATCGTGTGTAAAGTCTACCGTTTCCGTGCTGGATGTTGTAGGCAACGTACCAGAAATAGTAGTTGCATTACCGAATTTCAGCACTTTAGATAGTTCGTTGGCGTCGCTAGTTTCAATTGAATAGTCTGGCGGAGGTGGGTCAGATTTGTCCTTCTTACATTGGGTGAATGTTCCTAAAAATAGGACTGCCAATACAATGGCTAGAGTGTTATAAGTCTGCTTCATGACAAAAAGTTTTAAAGTTGACCACAAGAACGGGAAAAATTCTGCCAAATCCAATACTATAAATAAACCATTTGTGTTATTACTATTCCCAACTGACGCATACTACATTTTTTAGTTTAATAACTTTGGTCTCCAAATGAATAATTCAGTAACAATCTTAGCGATAGAGAGTTCTTGCGATGACACAAGTGCAGCCATAGTTAAGGATGGGGAAGTGCTAAGTAATTTAATAGCTACACAAAAAGTTCACGAGCAATATGGTGGCGTAGTTCCAGAAATGGCCTCGCGGGCGCACATACAAAATATAGTACCTGTTGTAGACATTGCTATAAAGAAAGCTAATATTACAGCAGATCAAATTACAGCCGTGGCGTTTACTCAAGCACCTGGTTTAATTGGTTCGTTGTTGGTAGGCTCTTGCTTTGCAAAGTCATTTGCGCAAGCACGTAACCTCCCAATTATTGCAGTGCATCACATGCAAGCTCATGTGATGTCTCATTTTATTGAAGACCCCAAACCTTATTTTCCATTCTTGTGTCTCACAGTGTCGGGAGGACATACACAAATAGTCTTAGTAGAAGGCTACTTAAAAATGAACGTGTTAGGAGAAACAGTTGATGATGCAGCCGGCGAAGCATTTGATAAGACTGCTAAAATGTTAGGTCTTCCATATCCCGGAGGGCCGTTAATTGATAAATATGCTAAAGATGGCAATCCTCAACGTTTCACATTTCCAATAAGTGATCAAAAAGAATACAACTTTAGCTTCAGTGGCATTAAAACATCTATCCTTTACTTTTTACAAAAAGAGAAAAAAAATGATGCTGATTTCGTCAATAATAATTTGAATGATATTTGTGCTTCTATACAATACACAATTATTAGATCATTGATGAAAAAACTAGAAAAAGCTGCTGACGATTTGGATATTAAAAATGTAGGAATTGCCGGTGGCGTGTCTGCCAATAGTGCTTTACGAAATGCACTACAGGAAACAGGCAATCGAAAAGGATGGAACACATTTATCCCGAGGTTTGAATATTGCACTGATAACGCAGCCATGATAGGAATAACAGCGTACTATAAATATTTGCAAGGAGAATTTGCTTCATTAGATAGTACGCCTACTGCCCGAGCTTCTTGGTAATGAGCAATTCCTATTTTCAATTCAAGCAGTTTCTTGTGGAGCAAGACAAATGTGCTATGAAAGTCTCCACTGACGCTTGCATACAAGGTGCTTGGACAACCATTAACCAAAACATAAAACAAGTTCTTGATATCGGTACAGGTACTGGCTTGCTGGCTCTGATGCTCGCTCAAAAAAACGGCGATGTAAAAATTGATGCAGTTGAATATGATGGAAATGCTGCACAACAGGCTACAGAAAATTTTACAGCTTCACCTTGGCAAGAAAGGCTATCGTGTATAAATAGCGACATCAACAACTTCACTACGCACAAAAAATATGATCTTATTGTTTCGAATCCTCCCTTCTTTAAAGATAGTTTGTTGGGACCAACTCATGAACGAAATATTGCACGGCATTCAATGACCTTAACCCTCGAAGATTTGATTCGTATCGCTAACAATTTATTGAATGATGATGGTTGTATTTCTTTATTGCTGCCACCTACAATTCAAAAAAATTGGGAATTACTCATTGAAAACATAGGCTGGTATATTTCTAACAAACTATACATCATCCCATCTTACAACAAAGAAGCAAATAGAATAGTAAGCATTACATCCAAGAAAGTTGTTACAACCTTACACGAAGAGCGGTTGGTAATTAGAGATTCGAAGAACGAGTATTCGAATGACTTTAAGCAATTGCTCCATGACTATTATCTACACTTATAAAAGATAGGAGGCACTTGAAATAAAGCACCTCCTAACGTACAAAACACACAACTGAAAACTATTCATTAATACAATTTATGAATCACTGTTTTCATCTTCAGGACCTTTCATTTTTTTCTGCATTTCTTCCACTTCAGCCATAAATTTATTGGTCGCTTCATCCGAATAAGGACCATAAGCATCTATCAATGTTCCTTTCAGTTCATCATCGGTTTCTATGACATATAGTATTGTATTATCTCCGGGATCAGATTCTCCTTCGAAGCGGTAAAAGTTTATAATCTTCACTTGTTTCGGCTCATAATAATTTGCTTTCACAGTAGAGTATAAACCGTTTTTAGTCACTTTAAAACTATCCGTATATCCAGCTTTTACTACCTTATTCACAACAGCAGTTAGTGTGTTCATATAATTTTTCCCATCACCTTCTTGGGGCAGATTACTATTCATATTTGGTTCTTGAGTTTGCATGTTTTGAAGTTTTTGGTTGTTAGGAAATACTGTAATTTTTATTTTTTCTGATATACTTTTTTAACGACGTCTTTCATAGGTGTAAGTACAATCAAATGCTCTTTGAGTATGGGCAATTCGCTGTTAATGATCTTGATTAATTCAGGGTCTTTCGCATCTTCTTTTGCATTTTGCAGCATATCTATTCCATCCTTGTGTACGTCTTTCAATTCTTCCGATATATCAGCATCCCATTCCATACCGCCGTTCTTCACTTCCCATTTTTTCAATTTTTCATTGGTCTTAGTAACCTCATCAGCATCTAAACCATAAGTTTTAGCAGTAGCATACGATTTTATCACTTCTAGCATCATGTTGTTATCTTCCAAAAGTTTTTGTGCTTCATCTTTCAAATCTCTATGTTGTCCTTTTTTCAATGCCAATTCTGAAAGTTTTGCAGCATACATGTTTAGGTTCACCATGTCAGAAACAATCTTAGCATCTTTTGCAACACCTACCGACATTTCATCTGCGACACCGGTAGATTGCACAGGTGCAGCAGCAGGAGCGGTTACCGGAGCTGCTTTTTTAGTTTTCTCTTTAATAAGCGTAAGCGCGTCTAAGTTTGCAGGAATCTTTTGTAATGCTAAATCTATCATTTTCTTTAGTTCAGGACTCTCTACTTTCGTTTGTGCATCTTGTAGCATATCCACCCCATCTTTGTTAACGTCTACTAATTCCTCTGCCATGTCTCTCTCCCACTCTGCACCGGGCTTTTTAGCATCCCACTTAGCTACTTTTTCCGCTATTTTTTCTTTTTTTTCGGGTTCAATGTTCAATGTTTGTTTATTGGCAAAAGCAGTAAGTTGCCCATCAAGAGCGAGATAGAATGGCAACATTTGAGATGAATTTTGTTTGAGCTCTGCATTCTGCGATTTCTGCTCAATTATTTTCATCAGGTGAATATTGTAACTGTTCATCGCCATAACATCTGAAAGGATTTTTGCGTCTTTTTCATACGCGGCCGATGACCGTGCTTCTTGTGCAATCACATTTGAAACAAAAGCAATGCTTGCCAAACCAATAGAAAGTGTTTTAATTGCATTCTTCATAAATTGGATTTTTAAGTTTGATTATTTTGTGACTTTATACTCTTCACGTTTCTGCTTTATAAGATCATGTGATTTTTGTTCAGAGTTGTATTGAAGTCTTACCAGTTCTTTAATATCGGCCGCAACATCTTCTTCATTAAGAGCATTTTCATAGGCTCTCCTCCAAGCATCTTCACCAAACTCACACGAATCTAAAACTGTACTCGGGTCGTTTGTAAAAGTGGATTTTAGATCCATCCATGCTCTGTAGATATCTCCGGCTGTGGTTGTATCATCATCTATATTTTCATCTCCCAATTCTTTTGCTTTGTCCATTAGTTCGTTCTTATAAGCCCTACTTTCTTCGATCATTCCCTCAAACACATTTTTCAGATCTGCTTCTGCACCTCGGGCTTCTTCTATCGCTTTTTCATATCCCGCAATTCGGTCGTTATTTATTTTGATAAGATCGTTCAACATTTCGATGGCGGCTTCGTTTGTTTGCATAAAATATTTTTTAGTGTTCTAGAATAATAATCTAACTCTTAGCTTTTCCAATTATTTAAAAACTATGCCATTTGGAAGCTCTACATTAAAACTTAACATCAGCGATTATGATTGTGTCTAAATACGTGGAAAACCTTTTACTTTGCGCCTTATGAATATGCAGTCTTTGCTAGAAATACTGAAATACACCATTCCGGCTGTAGTGGTTTTAATTGCTTGCAGCTTAATTGTTAGAAGGTTTTTAATAACAGACCTTAAGGAAAAACAAATTGCTATGTTACGCGAAAACCAAGGTCCTGCTGTACGTTTGCGCTTACAGGCTTATGAACGCTTGGCTTTGTTTTTAGAACGGGTTCACCCAAGACAATTAGCACCCCGAGTTTACCAAACAGGAATGACGGTAGGTGAATTACAGGCGACATTGATATTTAATATTCGCACTGAGTTTGAACATAATCTTTCGCAACAGATCTATGTTTCTAAAGCCGTGTGGGATACGGTGCGTGGAGTGAAGGAACAAGAAATGAATATGATCAACAGTATTGCATCACAACTGCAATCTGAAGACCCTGCTAAAGAACTCCATAAAAGAATGGTAGATTATGTGATGAGTGTAGAAGGTGATTTGCCTATTGATGTTGCACTGCAAATGATCAATGATGAAGCCAAGACAGTATTGTCTTATGGCTCTATGTAATTTGCCGTCATCCTGAACTCACTTTAGAATGCTGTCATGCTGAATTCATTTCAGCATCTACTTCACACTTCCATCTTGCTCTCTAAATTTTTCGTGTGAAAGACTTTTCTTATTGTTTTCAACATCAGATTGTTTATCCTTATTAGTTTCTTCGTGTTTGGTGCGGACATGATCGATATTGCTATCGGTACTGATGCGTGCGCCAGTTGCATCTTGACCTGATCCATAACCTGTACCTACAGAACCACCACCTGCTGCAGGTGTGGCACCTTCGTAAGAAATATTAGTACCGGTATTGCCTAGTGTATCATGATGTCTTCTCGCACGTACATTGGAGGTAGGACTACCCGTCAAAGCATCTAACTCCGCCGCTGTAAGATGACGCTTATGTTTTTGCTCTTATTCAGGACTTTGTTGCTTTTTGTCTTCTTGTTGATTATCTTTTCTTTGCTCTTCCATGACTAAAAATTTCTATAA
>CBFGYQ010000132.1:0-6059 GCA_965652995.1 uncultured bacterium | reverse complement strand
TCCGAACAGTATTTGTATGCTGGCGGCAGGTATGTCCAGCAGTAGTTTGGAAATGCTTTTTTGCAAAGGGATGGTATCGAAAAAACGATTTACCAGTTCCGGAAGGTAGTACCCATCCACACCTTTGAGATTATAATTGGGTATGATATGGGCATATTGAAAGGAATACCTGACGAAAAGTTGCTGCTGTATTTTTTCTATCAGCTTCATTTGATTGATCTGCAGCAGCCCGCCTACGAATACCCCTGCAATGACAAAGATAATCAGCAGGACAAGCGAGGTGGATATAGCTCCGCCCAGTACAAAACTTATAATTGATTGAATGCCCAGAGGGACAGAAAGTTGTACTAGACCGTTCAGGATCGCATAAAAGTAAATAGCAGATATCTCTGATTTTTCATATTTGAGCAGTTCCAGAAACTTTTTGAAAGGTGTAATCTTCGCCATTACTTATAAATTAAAGCAAAACTAAAGTAAATATTCCATTGTAGATAGTAATACTATTATAAAAGTTAAATACTATTATGATAGATTATATATTGGTCTATGAATCTATACGTGCCTTTGACTTTATTAATAATTGATTAACATCCAGAAAAACGTTAATCCAATGGTAATATTAAATGGAAAGGTAATGCCAAGTGCCATAGGGATATAAAAACCAGGATCTGCGGTTGGAGCTATTTGTCGCATAGCAGCAGGAACGGCTATGTAAGATGCGCTCGCAGCTAGTATTGCAAGCAGAAATCTGTTTCCCGAAGTAATAGGGAGTTCATGCGTAATAGCTATACATACTAAACCATTTATTATCGGCACTATCAGCGCGAAAAAGCTGATGAACAAGCCATAGTGTTTGAAAGAATTGAATCTGCGTGCAGCTACCATCCCCATTTCCAGCAGAAAGATTGCGAGGAAACCCTTGAAAATATCTGTTGTAAATGGCTTAATGCCGTCCGCCTGCTTCGTGTCAGCAATAATTCCAATCAGCAAGCTACCTAAAATCATTAACACAGAACCATTGGTCATCGATTCATGGAGTACAGCACTTATACTCTGACTTCCGGAGCCTATTTTATTAAACCGTCTCATAAGTAACACACCCACTATAATGGCAGGTGACTCCATCAATGCCATGGACGCTACCATATGTCCGCCGTAAGCCACTTGAAGATTTTCCAAAAAAGAGATAGCGGTTACAAATGTGACTGCACTAACGGACCCATATACCGCAGCGATGGCTCCGGCATTTTCTACTCCCATTTTTTTCCTCAATAAGAAGAATGTGTAAAACGGAACAATCACTGCAAAAGCAACTGATAGTAAAAGCGTGATAACGATCTCTTTGTTTAATCCGCTATGAGCAAGCTCCTGGCCACCTTTAAACCCTATCGCAAATAACAAATACAGCGATATGAACTTTGATGTTGATTCTGGAATCTGTAGGTCACTTTTAACCGTAGTAGCGAGAACGCCAAGTACAAAGAATAATAAGGTTGGGTTAGTTAAATTGCTAAAGAGAAGATCGTACTGCATAAATATTTTTTGCAAAGTAAAGCTTTCAAAAGAGGGAATATCATTGATAATATTTATAGCCTTACAATTAATTACAATAGCATTACTATCATAAAGTATATTCCTGCATTTTGTTGGTTTGTTTAGCTTTGCTCTGATAGGGTTATAGGGGGTGGCCTGTTCTCAGGCTGGCTTTTTTATATTTTTTATATGCAACCAATGGCAATGTAGTGTTGCTCTTCTATACCGCTATATATGCAAGCATTGTTTCCTATTAAATATTAACGCTCTACAAAATAATTACACTATAATCATCATGATCTGCTTTACCGACTCACCATTTTTTAAAGAATTTGAACGAATTGTATAAAATCATTTTCTTTAAGCCGTTGCATACCAGCTACTTTTAAAAATATTAGTATAGGTTCAGGAGAATTAGCGCATAAAAAAACGCCCGTAAATTATTGATTTACAGGCGTTTATATTTCAGCGGAGAGAGAGGGATTCGAACCCCCGGACCTGTTACAGTCAACGGTTTTCAAGACCGTCGCAATCGACCACTCTGCCATCTCTCCGCGTGCAAAATAATAGCAAGGAATTTGAATTTCAAAATTGATTTTTTGAAGCACTAAAATATTTTTGAAAAAGCTGTTAAAATCCAACATTCATCAGTGTTTAACAAAACCTTTTTTTCTTGTACACCGTAACTAAATCGTAAATTCGAATACATCATGAAACAATTATCAATATTATTGCTGGTAGTTTTTAGCACAACCATTTGGCTTTCTGCTTGCGCACAACAACACCCTGAAAAATCAAAAACATTTCAACAAATGAATACCATAACTGCAAGCGACAATTCAAAAAAAGTAGATACTGCTACATTCGGGGCCGGATGTTTTTGGTGTACAGAAGCTCAGTTTCAACAATTGGAGGGCGTGGAAAAAGTAGAAAGTGGTTATGCAGGCGGACATGTAGATAACCCAACTTATAAACAGGTATGCAGTGGCAATACGGGGCATGCAGAAGTAACCAATATTTATTATGACCCATCTAAGATCAGTTTTGATGAATTGCTCGCTGCTTTTTGGGTGGCACATGACCCAACAACTTTAAACAGACAGGGAAATGACGTGGGGACACAATATCGCAGTGTAGTATTTTATCACAACGAAGAACAAAGACAAAAAACAGAAGATTACAAGAAAAAGCTCAATCAAGAAAAAGCGTATTCATCCGATGTGGTAACTGAAATTTCTCCTTTTACGAAATTTTATAAAGCTGAAGATTATCATCAGAATTATTACAACGAAAATTCCAATCAAGGCTATTGCATGATGGTGATACGCCCAAAGATGGAGAAATTTGAGAAGGTTTTCAAGGGTAAATTGAAGAAGAAATAAGCAAATGGTTATTGTCATGAAATAGCGTATTTTAAGTAAAACTCATATCATGCAAATCATACAAGCCATCCAAAATAGAATTTACGAAATAAGAGGTGAAAGAGTTATGCTCGATTTCGATCTGGCGGCTCTTTACGAAGTGCTGAACCAAGCGGTAAAACGAAACTAAGTGGTGTACTCCATAGCGATCGTGCAATTAACATGAACATTGCCATCATGCGTGCTTTTGCAGAAATACGGAGAGTATTGTTAAAACAAACGGATATTAAAGAACAATTACGTTTAATTCAGGAACACATTACTGAACATGATATACAATTGAGCCAAATCTACGATAGTATAGAAAATCTACTCGACGAGAAAGTAGCAGAGCGCAAATGGGATGAAAGAGAGAGAGAGAATAGGTTTTAAGAAATAGAATATTAGAACAAATCCAACGGTAAGCCAATACTTCTTTCCAAACCTTTATCATTGAAATAAACCATACGAGAAGTCCCATCGAAATCTACGGAAGCAAGCACATCTAAATGTAAAATACTATTAAGGATTGTGGTTTTTTGAATTACCAAGTCCCAGTTATATTTATTAAGATAATAATTTTCTTTCCATTTATAAATAGCATAAATCGTTTTGTTATTCTTATCTGCAAATGTCTGGTAGGTTCTCATATCCTCTTTCCCTAAATCATCTTTGCCAACTTTAATTGAATTCTTATATTCAGTTTCATTAATCAAATTTATTTTCACTCCATTTTCGACATTCCATAATTCGTTACCAAATTGCACACAAAAAACAGGATAGGATGAAAATTCGGGAGTGAGATAATTGTCAAAATATTTAATCCTATGGATATATGGCAAGTCAACTGAATACGACTTATCAAAGTAATACCGACCATCTTTAATCTTATATTCTGAAATGAAACGTAATGGTGTAGAATCTGGCTTAAGTTTTAAAATTTCGTCAAACCAGTTGTCAGGATTATGTGTAAAAGATATGATTGACAATGAGTCTTTGATTATGAATCTATTTGAAAACAAATCATTTTCAACATTACTTCCTTCAACTTTTTCTTCAATGGGATACATGTCGACCAACTGTCCTTCCTTATTAAATTTAGCAATGCATTGTTTTTCCCCCATCACAAATTTAGGTGTGTCATCTGCTACATTTAAATATGTAAAGGATAGATATGCATTACCCCATTCATCATTATCCATCCAAAAATATTGAGGAGAAAAACTTGATTTTTTATTAAGCCTATTTCCTACTTGCTTAAAATAAAATTCGTCCCGTTTGGTTAATTTTTCTTGAAGCAAGTCAAAACTAATAGCTGATGATTTTATTTCATTATTTATTATTCCGGAATTTCGGATGTACATTTTTAAGTTGCCAGTATGAAAATTAAACTTGTAATAGATATTATTAAAGTAACTGTATTTACAAGCTTTGTCAAATGATTTATATTGATATTTTTGAAGGGTATCTTCTACAAATTTTCTATCAATAGTTTTCAAAACTCTATTAGACAATATTTCTCCATTCTCGTCAACAAAAATTGCTGTAGAACTATTCGTTTCATTAAAAAAACGCTTGTGTAACTCGTCACTATACACCGCTTTAATATTAAACATTGACAGTTTTAGTTTGTAATCAATATCAGAGGAGTCCTCAAT
Organism: uncultured bacterium; assembly: GCA_965652995.1. Taxonomy (GTDB): domain Bacteria; phylum Bacteroidota; class Bacteroidia; order Chitinophagales; family Chitinophagaceae; genus JAFIGV01. The sequence goes on along the minus strand of CBFGYQ010000132.1, from coordinate 1,468 downwards.
CATTCTCTCAGCAAAAATTGTAAAAACAGGTATTCTTATCTTACTGGAGTTAAGATACTGTAAAGAATTGTAGCAACTAGAACACTCATTTAGTTTCATGTCTAATAAAATACACTGCCCAAAAATCACATTGCAAAAAAAAATACCTAGTAAAACAAACAACACTTTCATTAAAAAAATTTTATTAAATATTACGAAAATATCAATTATTAAATTATCTATTCATTATATAGAAAGAGCCTATACCAAAACCAAAGGTTTGGTACAGGCTCTACAAGCACTATTCGTAACTAACTATTGGCAATCCTTCCTCTGATTCTAATATTTGTTCAAGAACAGTAATTATTTCCTGAGGGTCATCTGAGCCTGTAGGATTTTCTACTATATATCGTGGACTAGCAGAAGGGTCATAAAATTCTATTCCGATAGAACCTGCATCATCAATTGAAATTGTCACACCACATCTAGATTCGTTTGATTTTGGACAATAAATATTATCATTGAAAGTAACGATTCTTCTATTTTTAAATTCATGCGAATGTTCCTCGGCATTTGAAGATAATGCAATGAAACTAAAGCATGCTACCAATGTAATTGCAATAAACTTTTTCATAAAAACAGTTTTACTTACGCCTACTCATAATCCGCTTTTCGGCTACCGCGTACAATTGCTTTTTGAAGGCCTTCATTCAATTGCACACCAAAAGTTGCTTGAAAAAAAAAAAGAATACAAGTTTTATCTTTAAAATTATTTCCATATATTTTTCATCCATCATTAGGTCATGTACCTTTGGCGAGGTATTTGCACTGCGGAAAGTTGCAACCTTTTTTTATGACATCGTACAGGACTATCATTTTTTCTTTTGTGTTGCTTTTCAGCAACTCATTTCTTTTTGGTCAAAGCTTTTCTATTACAGGAACTATTATAGACGAAGCAGATAATTCTACACTCATAGGAGCTACAGTTGTTGCATCTCCAACAGCAGACACCACTCAAAAATTTGGTAGCGTAACGGATGTAGATGGGAAATTTGCAATTGAAAATTTATCACAAGGCAGCTATTTAGTGAAAGTGATGTACGTAGGATTTACCAACTATTCTCGCACTATCACCTTAACTCAAAATACAGATATTGGAAATGTAGTGATGAAAACGTCTGGAACTGATCTAAAAACAGTAACCGTTCAGGGTCAGGCGGTGCGTGCTACACAATCGGGAGATACAACTAGTTTTAATGCCAACGCTTACAAAACAAATCCTGCCAATGCAGAAGACCTCATTAATAAAATGCCGGGCATTTCTACACAAGACGGTACAATTAAAGCAAATGGTGAAGATGTAAAACAAGTACTCGTAGATGGGAAACCTTTTTTTGGTGACGACCCCAACGCCGCCATCAAAAACTTACCAGCGGAAGTGATCGATAAAATACAGGTATTCGACAAGCTTAGCGACCAATCTCAACTC
>CBFGYQ010000131.1:0-6059 GCA_965652995.1 uncultured bacterium | reverse complement strand
AAAGCCAAAATAATTGTGTGTGCTGAAAATTTTCATGGCAGAACACTCAATGTAATCTCTTTTAGCACCGACCCTACAGCAAAAGAAAATTATGGGCCTTTTATGCCCGGCTACGAGATCATTCCATTTAATGATATTGCTGCTTTACAAACTGCATTGCAAGACAAAAATGTTGCTGCATTTCTTGTAGAACCTATTCAGGGTGAAGCGGGTGTAGTAGTGCCAGATGAAGGCTATTTAAGCAAAGCTTACGCAATGTGTAAAGAAGCGAATGTATTGTTTGTAGCAGACGAAATACAAAGCGGTCTAGCACGTACAGGAAAAATGCTTGCTTGCGATCATGAGAATGTACACCCTGATATTTTGATATTAGGCAAAGCACTTTCGGGCGGCACAGTGCCTGTATCTGCTGTATTAGCTGATGATGAAATTATGCTTACCATAAAACCCGGCGAACATGGTTCCACTTATGGTGGCAATCCTTTGGCTTGTAAAGTAGCCATTGCTGCATTACAAGTTTTGAAGGACGAGAAAATGGCTGAAAATTCTGCAATACAAGGTGCTTACTTCCGCGAGCAAATGACTGCATTAAATCATCCTAATATTTCTTTAGTGAGAGGCAAAGGTTTATTCAACGCTATTGTGATAAATCATAGTGATGAAGATGCTGCTTGGAAACTTTGTTTGGAAATGAAGGAGAACGGCTTGATAGCCAAACCAACGCACGGTGATAAAATTCGTTTTTCACCACCGCTAGTTATTACTCGCGAGCAACTTGATGAGAGTATCGCTATTATTAGTAAGAGTTTGCAATTTTTCAATTAATGCAAAAGAGAGTAGATCTCTTCACCGATTTTGTTTCTCATTTTTCAGACGGGCTTATTCTGCCGGTTGTGGTTATCACTGCATTGGTAAAGGCAGGAATATCCGCTGACAGCTTGATTCAATGTGTTTTAATACTAATATTTTTTTACGCGGCGATCATTGCAGTAAGTAATTATTTTACCAGACGCGTACACACTAAAACTGATGTGAATAGCGACAGCTTTCAAAACATTGGGTTAAGTGAAGAGTTGGAAAAGCAGTTGTTAGAAGACCATCTGCAAGAGCAGCAACAATGGGAGCAAGTTCTTAAGGAAAATGACTTTTCTGCTACACAACAATCTGCGAGTGTATTCATGATTGCTCTTTCACATTTAATTTCAGGCGTTACAGTTTTAAGTCCTTTTTTCTTTTTTCCGGTTATACAATCATTTTCCTACACGTGCATATTAGCGGCATTACTGTTTTTCATCTTTGGCTTTTTAAAAGGAAAAATCACAAGTAACAACCCTTGGTTAGTTGTGTTTAGAAACATTTTTTACACTGGTGGTTTAGCTGTTATGACTTGGATGATTGTGGGAATGTTTACAAGCTGATTTTTTCTACTCTTCCCAATCAGATGTTTCCATAAGGTATTCCCATTCTGCGCCTAGTTTTAATGAGCTGCCTGTATAGAGTTGAATCATTCGCACTATCTCCTCAGCATGCCATGAATAAATACCACGGGCAAAACGAATAGGTTGTTCTTTGTAGAAAAAAAATAAATTCCCTTCATGGTGTAGATCCAACGCAAGTTTTTCATTGCGATCAAGTCCAAAAGGATCATAGCTATGGAGTAACGAATGTTGTGTACGAATGTCTTTGCCTATGTAATGCAATGTGCCTACGCAACGCCAATCATAATAAGAATATTTTTTTGCAACTGGTGTGCGTTTTACATGCGCCAAATGACTTTCTGTGATGATTAATTTTTCACGAAAAGAAATGCGGGAAATAAAACGATAGGAGGCAATGCCATAGAGCATACAAGCACCCAAACACAATAAAAAAGAGATCAGCCCTTGTTCCATTTGGAAAGCACGAAGAAGGAAAACCGTAGCCATTGCGATTGTAATCACCAACTCCATAACAAGTATTGTTCGTGCACGAGATTCTACACGATTACCAAGATCAATTTCTAAGAAATCTTCACCCCAATTATATTGAATTGACTTTTTCAATATGATGTTGTTGCTTCTTGATGTTCAATAATAGTGGCTTCAAAAACATTTTCAATTTCCTTCTTCAAAATACTCTTTACTTCATCTTCATCTAGATCCTTTCCCAGTTCTTGCTGCATGGAAGTTACGGATTTGTCGCCAATACCACAAGGTACAATATAACCAAAATACTTCAAGTCTGTATTTACATTCAATGCAAAACCATGAATAGTGACCCATCTGCTGCATCGCACACCCATCGCACATATTTTTCTTGCTTTAGCTTTTTCATTCACATCCAACCACACACCTGTCGACCCTGGCAAGCGTTCTCCCTTTATTCCATAATGCCCAATGGTTCTGATAATCACTTCTTCCAAACATCGCATATACTTTCCGAGATCAGTGAAAAAAAGTTCGAGATCAAGAATTGGATAACCCACTATTTGCCCGGGACCGTGATATGTAATGTCTCCACCACGATTCGTATTGTGGAAAGAAATCCCTAATTCTTTTAGCCGCACATCATTTAGTAAAAGATTTTCCAAGTGACCGCTCTTTCCTAACGTCAATACATGTGGATGTTCGCAAAACAAAAGATAGTTCTTTGTACCTATTTCTAAAGGTTGTATTTTTTCAGAAGATTTGTAAGCAGCAGCTTTAAGTTCAAGATTTTTTCCAAGATATTTTTCTTGCAGTTGCCAAGCTTTCACATACTCAATTGTCCCTAAATCGTTGAAAAGAATTTCACGCATTTTGTAAAAATAACAACTTCTTATATACCCCTATTCTAATCTATGAAATCACCCTCAAACTCACGTCAGGCAAGATTTTTGATTAGCGTTTATTTAACAAGCAAAAAGCTACATTTGATAGTAACTAATTTAAGAATATGTTGGAATTCATGAAGAACAAGATACTGATACCCTTGTTGATAATCGGTGCCCTAGCAGCATTTTTCTCCTTTCGTTATGCATTTGCAGATGGAGAGGAAAATAAAAAGACCGCAACTCTCGAAGTAGTGATGGCAGCTCTCAATCGTGCACATTTTGACCCAAGAAAAGTGGACGATTCATTTTCGGTATCGGTATTTAATAAAGCACTCAATAGTCTCGACTACAGAAAAAACTTCTTTACTCAACAAGATGTCAATGCGCTTAGCAAATACAAATTTCAAATCGACGATCAGATAAACAATGGCTCCGTTGCATTTTTTGATGATTTGGATAAAGTCTTTAATAAAAGAGTGGACGAAGCAGAACATTATTACAAAGAAATTTTAAAAACTCCGTTCACTTTCTCCGGCAGCGATTCTGTGCAACTTGATGGCGAACATTTAGAATATGCTGCTGATGAAGCAGCTTTAAAACAACGCTGGACACAGTTCTTAAAATATCAAACCCTTTCGAAATATGTTGACTTAAAAAAAGGACAAGAATCGAATAAGGATAAAAAAGACAACAAACCTAAAACCGATATAGAATTAGAGGCAGATGCTAGAGAATCTGTGATGAAAGGTCAGGACTATTTCTTTAAACGCTTACGTAGATTGGATGAGGAAAAGCGATTTGCAATTTTTGTGAATGCTGTTACCAATACCGAAGACCCCCATTCTGATTTTTTACCACCGGAAGATAAAGCAAGATTTGATGAAGGTATGAGTGGCAGCTTTTATGGAATTGGGGCTCAACTGCAAGAAGACGAAGGCAATGTGAAAGTGGTGATGATTATCCCCGGCAGTCCATGCTGGAAACAAGGTGAGCTAAAAGTGAATGACTTAATTACCAAAGTGGCTCAAGGCAACGAAACTCCTGTAGAAACAGAAGGAAAAGATCTGGATGATGTAGTAAAGATGATTCGCGGAAACAAAGGAACCACCGTGAAGTTGACTGTAAAAAAAGTGGACGGTTCTATTCGCGTCATTCCCATTGTAAGAGGAGAAGTACTACGTGAAGAAGTATTTGCTAAATCAGCAATTATTGGTGATAAAAACAAAACAGGTTACATCTATCTTCCGGAATTCTATGCAGACTTTAATAAAATAAATGGACGCAGATGCGCTGAAGACATAGCTATTGAAGTGCAAAAATTGAAAAATGCAGGCGTCAATGGCATTATCCTGGACCTTAGAAATAACGGTGGTGGTTCTTTGCAAGATGTGGTGGATATGGCAGGTTTATTTATAGAAGACGGACCGATCGTACAAGTAAAAACAAATGCCGGCTCACCCGAAAAATTATACGATAGAAACAAAAATGTATTGTATGACGGACCACTTGCCATAATGATTAATCAAGGGAGTGCATCTGCATCCGAGATCATGGCAGCAGCGATGCAAGACTACAAACGTGCTATCATCGTTGGTTCTACAAGTTTTGGTAAGGGAACGGTACAACGCATCATGTCTTTGGATGAATTACTGAAATATACAGGTGGTGGTGGTATTGTTTTAAATGATAAAGGGGAACATGTGGTTACCGGCGAGATCGGCTCTTTGAAGATCACAGTTCAAAAATTTTATCGCATCAATGGCGGCTCTACTCAACTTAAAGGTGTAACTCCAGACATTATTCTTCCAGATCCTTACCAAGAAATTGCAATGGGCGAACGTAGAGACAAAGCTGCTTTGAAATGGGATGAAATACCTGCCGTTAATTACCAAACAGTACCTAATCCTGTTGACGTATCCCGACTTTCAGCCTTAAGTATGGCTAGAGTAAATTCGAATGGAACATTTAATCTGATAAAATCGAACGCTAAAACGTTGAAAGTAAAAGAGGATAATAATTATTATCAACTTAACGAAAAACGTTACCGCAAGGAACTAGATGAAGCATCTGCAATATCCAAAAAAATGGAAGAATTGGAGAAAAAAGCAACACCGCTTGCTGTAACCAATCCTAAAGAAGATATGCGTAAGATAAATATGGATAGCAGCAACGTGGCAAGAAACAATGATTGGCTTAAAAACATTAAGAAAGATATTTACATCTCTGAGACAGTAAATATCATTAATGATATGAATAAAGTGAACAGTAAGCTATCGGGTACTACAGGAATGAAATAATTTTCGAATAAAGAATAGCAACACAAAGCGTAATGGAGAAATTTCATTACGCTTTTTTATCTTCGGCTACTCCTACAACTAAGTACAGCATGCGATTACGATATTTACTAATTAGCCTTCCTATTTCTATTTTTTTTCTAATTTCTTGTGGTAGATATACAAAACAATACACAATCAATGACAAAATACTTGACTCTCTCGTAAAATCGAAAGACACCACATTTGTTTTGTGTTGGACGAAATGGTGTGGTGGTTCTAAACAAGCACTTTTAGACTACATTCAATTAGATTCATTTATTAGAAATAATAGACCTCAACTACAAACCATCTTTATCGCTTTTGACGATAATGTTTCTGATTCTACCATTAGCAAACAAAGAGAATTAGGGTTGTTATCATTTAGAATAGATCATGCCGGTACTAATGCGTTCATGAACAGAAAATCACTAAAATCATTTCTAAAGCAAACATTTGAAAAGAAAGATTTCAACAGCATAAATGGATCTTTTATCCTGTTCCTGTAGAGCTGATTGTTACTAAAAGTTTTGATGTAGTGGAAGAAGGCAATACTCTACCATCACTAAATACAGATATGCTGTTCAAGGGATTGAGCTGAACATAACTCGACAGTAAATTTTTGCACTCTTTTTCCTGATTTTAAAAACTTAATTCCCGCTATTCAAAAAAAAGCATAAAAACATAGTTTTGTTTTGCATTGTCATAAAATTGTAAAATGAAATCTATTCAACTTTTCACAGTGCTGTCTTTATTTGGGAACATTTGTATCGCACAAACTAATAATGGGAAACCTAATGTAGATAAGCTTTGTGGGTGTTACTCCGTCAACTTTCAATATGCAGAGACTTTCTCGCCTGACGAGAATTACAAATTTCACGAGCGTGAGGATATGAATGCGATAGAACTGGCTTTACCAATAGAAAACACCGACAAAAAAGTAACTATCCAACATT